>NZ_DBNJ01000005.1:0-27134 GCF_002297765.1 Thalassolituus sp. UBA675 | reverse complement strand
GTCCTTAATAAGATCAACAACAAAGATATAAAGTGTCTACAGGCTACGCCCTTCGGGGCTTTCAGGAAAATACCATTTCGGTGTTGCTACTTTTCGACGTGACCGGCCATGCCATCTAAGTAGCGCCTTGAACTGTTACTTTCCTGAAAGCCGCAGCCTCAACTGCATTAATCAGAGTTGCCCCAGTAATATGACAACAATAATAAGATCCGGGGATCACGATGAAACTCATCAAGCTGCTGCTGGTAGCCAGTATGGTCGCAACTACCGTTGTTACTACGGGCTGTGCCTACTTTGGCCTGGGGTCGAGGCCTCTCTCTGAACTGACCGAAAAATACACCGACGAAAGCTCGAAGTTTACCGCCGTAGATGGTCTGGTGATGCATTACACCGATCAGGGCTTTGGCGATGAAGCTGTGTTGATGTTGCATGGCGAGCACTCTTCTCTGCATGTGTGGGATGCCTGGGTAGAGCGCATGGCCACCGACTTCCGCGTGATTCGTCTGGATCTTCCAGGACACGGCCTGACCGGGCCTGACCCAAAAACAGAAACATACGACGTCGAGTACATGATGGGCAAAGTCGAAGCCTTCATGGACAAGCTCGGCCTCGACAGCGTTAAGCTGGTCGGCGCCTCGTATGGCGGTTTCATTACATGGAACTTCGCCAAAGAATACCCAGAGCGCGTTGAGAGCATGGTGCTCGTTGATTCCACAGGCTTTGATCAGGAAGTCCATCCGGTATTGGGTTACAACACGATTCCTGTCCTTGCTGGCCTCAACTCCTGGACGCTGCGTCGCGGTAAAGTTCGTGATCGTATTGAGTCTATGTACTCCGACGATGAAAAGGTTACCGACGAGATTGTCCGTCGCAATCAGGACATGATGCTGCGTAAAGGCAACCGTACGGCCTTTATTGATGTTGCCCGCACCATGGAGAAACAACTTGAAGAAGGCGAGAACGAAAGTGATCGCATCAAGTACATCCAGACGCCATCACTGGTTATGTGGGGCGAGGATGACGAGTGGACACCAGAGCGCGTCATGAAGCAGTTCAAAACGCATCTGCCGAACATGACCTTTGTTTCTTACGAAGTCGTCGGCCACCTGCCGATGGAAGAGTTGCCTCGTCAGTCGGCTCGTGACGCTCATCATTACCTGTTGTACGGGGAGCTGCCTCAACTTCCGGGCAATGAAGAGCAGGGCTGGATCGTACCGGGTAACCCGCGTAAAGGCTGGTAAGTACCCGCTGAGCTGATGTTTAACAGAACCCCCGCAGGCTGTCCTCCGGGGGTTTTGTTTTATGCGTGCCATATAACCGGTAAACTAGCGTTTTGATCTGCACACAGGAGCATTGAGTGAACACCATCGTCTGGTACGACTACGAAACCTTTGGCGCTAACCCGGCCTGGGATCGTCCGGCGCAGTTTGCCGCTATCCGCACCGACGAAGACCTCAATGAAATCGAAGAGCCTGTCGAAATCTTCTGTCGTCAGACAGATGATTATTTACCGCACCCCGATGCGGTTCTGATCACAGGAATTACGCCGCAGGATTGTCAGAGCAGGGGTGTTCCAGAACGTGAGTTCATCGCTCGCATTAATGACATGTTCAGTCAGCCTGGTACCTGTGTTGCCGGCTACAACAGCATTCGTTTTGACGATGAGTTTACGCGCTACACGCTCTATCGAAACTTCTTTGACCCTTATGCGCGTGAGTGGCAGGGCGGTAACTCGCGCTGGGACCTGCTCGATGTAGTCCGTTGTGCCTATGCACTGCGTCCGGAAGGTATTGAATGGCCAAAGAACGACCTTGGCAAAACCAGCTTTAAGCTTGAGCACCTGACTGCAGCAAATGGCCTCGACCACGGTAAGGCTCACGACGCGGTGTCCGACGTGCGTGCGACCATTGCTCTGGCACGCCTGATCAAAGATAAACAACCTAAATTATACCGTTATCTATATCAGCATCGTAGTAAGCAGGCGCTGGGTGGCCTGATTGATGTCGGCACTCATAAGCCACTGATGCATGTATCAGGAATGTACCCGGTAGAGCAGGGCTGTATGGCCGTTGTTGCACCTCTGTGTTGGCACCCGACAAACAAAAACAGTTTTATTGCGTGGGATCTGTCTGCCGATCCGACCGCACTCTATGACCTGAGTGCTGAGCAGATTTCAGAGCGCGTCTTTACCCGAGCGGCGGACATGCCAGAAGGAATAACCCGCCTGCCTCTGAAAGAAATTCATATCAACAAATCTCCTGTCATTGCGCCTGCAAATACGCTGACACCGGATCAGGCAGAGCGTTGGAACATCAGCGGCGATGACCTGCGTCGCCATCTGAAGATACTGCGTGAAGCAGGACCTCTGAATGCCAAAATGGCTGAGGTCTTTGGCAATCGTCAGTTTGCCGAAATCTCCGACGTGGATGCTCGCTTATACGATGGTTTCTTCTCGAATGCTGACAAACAGGCAATGGATGAAATACAGCGAATGCAGGGTTGGGATCTGGCGGATTATCCGAACCCATTTCAGGATGAGCGCGGGGAAGAAATGCTGTTCCGCTACCGGGCACGTAATTTCTCTGACACCCTCAACGAAGACGAGCGCGAGCGCTGGGAGCAGCATCGTACACAGCGCCTTATGCAGGGCGTTCCTGGTTCGCCACTGCTGACCTTCGAGCAGTTCGCGCCAATCCTTGAGCAGGCAGCACAGCGCGTAGCGGATGACCCTCAGAAGCTACAGTGGATATATGAGCTGCAGATGTACGCTGAATCCATCTTTCCGGTTACCGATTACTGATCAACCCAACGAGAATGGGCGTTTAGTGATCTGGAGTTTCAAGTGGATTCATGTGATGCGCTTAACATCGCGATAGAAGTTTTCGTGTGATCCAAGCGCAATCAGCTCCAGAACTACAGCACCATCCTGATAGCTGTACCCCAGAAGCGTTAGTTGTTTCGTCATTTTGAATTTATAAACGCGTAGAAAGGCGAGATCGCCTTTTTTCTGATCGCCGAGAAAGGGGTCATTCATGACCTCTCTCACCGCGCCATCAAGGTCGGCTTTTTGATTGGATTTAAGTTTCTTAACTGCTTTTTTAAAACTGGGTGTCTGTACAACTCTGGTAACTTTTCCTGTCGTGTTAGCCAAAGTTGTAGTCCTCTAATTTTCCAGCTTCTTTCTCTGCTCTAGCGATGATCGCCTGTTTTACGAACTCATAGGGTAAGTCCGGATTATCTTCCATGATCTCGCCGATCTTAGCCCAGTGTTCAATTTGCTTGGGAGGGGTTCGGTTCAAGGCTTTTGCCATAATGGTGGCTTTCTCTACAAGCTCTTGATCCAGTCGGATGCTGGTAGTCGCCATAATGGTGTACTCTCATATTCAACACAACTCAAATGTAGCAATTTACCACAGGTGTGGCAATTGGCATCGAACGCATAATAGAACGAATCTGGCTGTCTCTCTGTCTGTGATCCGCGGTCACTTATCCGCCAGGTGCGGAGCCAGTACTTCTTCCAGCGTATAGCCAGTAAGGCGACGGATCGTGCGCCACAGGTAATAGAAAATCAGTAGCATCATGGCCATGGATGGAATCGCGATCATGGGATAGCTGACCAATGTCATACGGCCCAGCTCTTCGTTAAAGGCCTGAGTACCCGAAGGGCTGACGACAATCCACTTTGCCAGCACATAGTTCATGATGGATGAAAACAGGAAGGTACCGGCAAAGAAGTACGTTGCTTTCATCAGGCGGCTTTCAAATTCTTCTGTCGCTTTATTCTTTTCTAGAGCGCTCTGAATCTTATCGACGTCCAGCACATTCGGGTTATAAAGCATGGTGCGCACCAGTGGATAGCGGGTGCGGGTCGAAATAAGCACCGCCAGACCGATAATGGCGGGAATCGCAGCTTCTTTGATGGCCAGATAGCCAGCATCTAGTTCCAGCAGACCAATGCCACCGGTCAGGCCGACACTGATCATCCCCAGCAGGGCGATAAAATTCTTCTTACGGTACTTCACCAGCTCAAACAGGCCCCAACCCAGAGGGAAGGCGAGACCCAGCAGAAGCGCATTCACACTGCCGAGATGTTCGTCACCACTGAACTTCATCAGAATAATGGACGGAATCACAATACTGACCATCAGATCGACAAACGGACGCGGCTGATGATCTGGGGTGTTCGTGCTAGGGGCAGACATGAATAACAAACCTTAAAAGAAACAAATAAAACGCAGCCGAGAGTATACGACGAGAGATTCCCGACCGACACCTTTTAGCTTTCTGACGCTAAAGACCTTTTACCTTCGCGACCCTTTATCTTCGCGGACCGACAGACCAGGACAGAATCTGGCTCAGCTCAGTGAGGCTGTAACCGGTTTCGTCGCGCCAGCGCAACATGGCATCCATAAAGGCTTTCCAGCTCGCTTTTGACGTAGGTACACCATCAATCACGCCTTTGCTCGTGAGTGCCAGAATCATATCGTCGCTGAAAATCGGCGAATCCACCCCCATGCGACGGAGAAAGATCTGGCCGGTTCGCCCACCAACCCGGTTGCCGCGCTTGCGGAACACCTTAAGGTTTAAGGCGTAATCTTCTGGCTTCCAGGATGCAAACCAGGCCGCGGCACTGCCGTGCTCACGTTGCAGGTCAGTGAAGAACAGGGCGTTTTCGTACACCGAATTGATCTTCGCCATATGACGGATGATGGTGTCATCCTGCATAAACTGCTCGTATTGCTCCTGTGGCCACATGACCAACACGTCTGTGCGGAAATTGCAGAACACCTCTTCAAAACGAGGCCACTTATTCGCAACGACCTTCCAGTTAAAGCCAGACTGAAACACACACTGCGACAGGCAGGACAACCAGCGGTCATCGGGAATCGCGGCCAGCTTCTTGGCGGATACAGGCTTCATTGCATGCTTGAGCTTCAGATCGAAGTCATGATGCTGAGCAGCGGCTTGTTCGAGGTAATGGCTGAAAGAGAGCATGCGAATAGCCTATGAAGAATGAACAGAAAATAGTGTCTCGCCATGATATGGGCAACCGCTTCTGAATGTAAAGAATACATGGTTATCCATACAGTATGATTCGGACTTTTCGAGCAAAACGCGCACGCTTTGTTTTCGTGCTTGCGCGTTTTGTCAGAGCGGGGTACCGTAAACCTCAATCGAATCAAAGAGTTGCCAGCTTGGTTTATAAGTTTATAGGCAAGCACTCGCCGAAATAACAGGCGTGCGCGTTTTTCTGGAAGGGAGATTTGAGTTATGGAAGATTTTTCAATTGAGTCAAAGAGTTATCCCGGAAAGCTCGAAAGAGTGTCCCAGGATAAATGCGCACGCACACTAACAAACTGTTAGAAGGATATGATGAAGCCTTGGGTAATTGAGAAGCCATTGATGATGCTCGATGGACGGTACTCGGATTTTGAAGGTGTGCTAATCAAGCTATTCTTCACTGCGATCGCCACCGG
Organism: Thalassolituus sp. UBA675; assembly: GCF_002297765.1. NCBI lineage: Bacteria > Pseudomonadati > Pseudomonadota > Gammaproteobacteria > Oceanospirillales > Oceanospirillaceae > Thalassolituus > Thalassolituus sp. UBA675. Next base: position 21,657 of record NZ_DBNJ01000005.1, on the reverse strand, counting down.
AGTTATTGGTACTCTTCTCAGTAGTGTGCACCCGTTGTTCATGCTTCCGTGCTACGTAGTGGTTCTACTTCTAATCCCAATAGGTTTTGCTTTGAAATCTGTCGCTAGACGCTATGAGCAAGACGAGCCGCATTATCTGGCGTCGAAAAGTAAGATTCGTGCTCTAGTACATTATTTTTGGGTTATAGGTGTATACCTCTGGATAGCTTTTTGGCTAGTAATGTTTTTTAGGGCCATATTGAGAAGCTATGCCGGATAATTCTTCTAACAAGCGGCCGTTGAGGCCACTGAAAAGCGTGGCGGGACGCGCAAAGAACGCACGCCCCAAGGCCGGGCGTTAAGGTTACCTCATGAAGCTTTTGATCATTTTGCTCGCCGGATTTATCGCCGGTGTATTCGCGGGTGCGATCTATGAGAACCGGCGCCTTTTAGGGGAGCCAGATACAACGGTTGCTGTTTTTATAAGCAAGAACGCGATTGATAACGCCAGGCACGCAAAGAAGTCATTGGCAGAATATAGAAGCCTTCTAGCTAACGGTAAGCTAGAGGCTCTACAAGAAAGATGGGAGTTCCAAGAGCAGATTTTTTCTGAGATAGAGGCGAACGCCCTGGCGGTATGCGATGATCCTGATACGAAATGCAAGGAGCAGCACCTCAAAATTCTCGGTTTGACAGAAGAACTTAACAAGGCAAAGCAAGCGGGGACGCCGTAAACGGCGCCCCTGTTTGCGACGTTATTCTTCATAGGATAGATAAGAATGAACTGTTGGATTTGCGGTGACAATGCGGATAGTGGTGAACATATAATTAAGCAATCCGATTTAAAACAATATATTGGTAACGTTTCTCAGTCATTTCCTTTTCGGTGGTATAGCAATAACAATAAGAAGGATGTAGGTAGTTTTAAATCGAGTCACCTTCACTTTAAGACGAAAATATGTTCTAAATGCAATAATGAAAGAACGCAACCTTCGGATAGAGCATGGGAGAGGTTGTCCAATCATATTAGAAGTAATCTAAGTGATATTGTAGCTACGAGAAAGCTTGATTTAACCTCGCTGGCAGGTACTAAGGAGATCAACCAGTTTGTCGTTGATGTCCAGATCTATTTTACGAAATTGCTAGGCTGCATGATTCATGATGCTTCGGTGCCAATAAATACCTCCTCATTTTCTAGTTCTATAATGTCTTCTAAGCCGCATGACTCTCTATATCTGATGTTTGCTTTAACGGACGAAATTGGAGGTGGATGTAAGTCGGTATATGTTTCTGATCTCAGGGGTTATGGTTTTAAGGATAAAGTAGACTACCTTGTGTGGCAGTATTCAGTAGGAGAGTTGGTTGTTTTTGTTATATATGACCCAAGAAAGCTTGAAAGGCGAATTATTAGAAATAGTCTGCACCCAAGAAATCACAATGGTAAAATCCGTTTTCTAATGAAGAATAACAAGCAAAGGCAGGGTGGGACGACTTCGTCGCCCCTGCTTTGAGCGTTATGTGAAAATAGGATTCCGATTTTCGTCGTGATCGAATTATTTTCAAGACCAAATTAATTAATGAGTAAAGTATATGAATGATGAGCCCGAACTAGAACTATCGATCCTATCCCAGGAATTGAAGAGTGGTGGAAGGACTGTATCTGTTGAGATTTACCGTCTTGAGGGTGATGAAGAGTGGGCTCTCGAGATCGTTGATGAATTCAATAATTCGACAGTATGGGATGATACTTTTCCCACTGAGTCCGCAGCACTAACTGAAGCAAAAAAGTCTATTCTAGAAGAAAGGGTAACATCTTTCGTTGGTCCAGAAGACGGCAAGAGTGATGGTGGGAACTGGAAATAATATAGCTGATCACACAACAATGCGTATCAATCGCTCCCTGATCTTGCCCCGATAAAACGGACACCGAAGTTGAACTAGATAGCATCCGCTTCGGAAACCTCACCAAACCACCCACGCATACCCACTGATCACGACAATACAACTCAGGTTGATCCGGAATCCCGCTCGCATCATATCTTTCTGCGCCACATAGCCACTGCCATACACAATGGCATTCGGCGGTGTGGCAACTGGCAGCATAAAGGCACAAGACGCGGACACGGCGATTAACGCACTCAGGATGATTGCCGGAATCCCTAAACTTTCGGCAATGGCGGCAAATACGGGTACCAGCAAGGCGGCGCTGGCTGTGTTACTGGCGAATTCGGTTAAGAAGACCACAAAGGTCACGATGGCCATAATCACCAGAATTAACGGCGCGCCCTGCAAGAAGCCACCAATATGATCAGCCAGAAAAACGCTGGTGCCTGTGGCTTTGAGTATGGCGCTTAGGCAGATGCCGCCGCCAAACAACATCAGCACCCCCCAGTCGGTGGTTTTCTCGATCTGCTTCCAGGTGACGACGCGGCTGAGGCCTAGCGCTACGATGGCACTGACAGCGATCACTGTATCGAATTTAGGTAAGCCACCCAGTAGTTTGTTAATTGGTGAGCTGAATATCCAGAAGAGTACGGTTAATCCAAATATGCCCAGTGTCAGTAGTCGCGGCTGTGTCCATTCCAGTGGTTCATGCTCGGTGGCAAAGTGGTGATTCAGATTCGGACGTATAACCATAAAAAGAACTGCGAGCATGACGGGCAACAGAATCAGCGACAGTGGCCCGGCCAGGGTCAGCCAGTCCGCGAAGGTTATGTTGTTTTGTGCCGCAGCGATAGCATTGGGTGGGCTGCCTACTAAGGTGGCAATGCCTCCGATGTTTGCGCAGTAGGCGACACCAAGCAGTACGAAGATATAAGTAGGGCGCTGCTCTTCTTCATTAAGTTGATGTAAGACACCAAGTATCAATGGCAGCATCATGGCGGTCGTTGCTGTGTTACTGATCCACATCGACAGGCCCGCGGATACCGCAAACAGCATAAACACGGCAACGTTAAACCGACCTCGTGCCAGGGTCAGTACTTTATTAGCAATGGCGGTATCTATCTTCTGAGCATGCAGGGCTGAGGCGAGAGCAAAGCCACCGAGAAAGATAAAAATAATAGGGTTGGCAAAGCTGGCGAGCGCTTTGGTTGTATCGAGTACGCCAAAGGCCACGGCCAATACCGGAACGAGTAAGGCAGTGATACTGACGTCCAGCGCCTCTGTCAGCCAGAGAACAGCGATAAAGATCAGGATGCTAAGGCCGTCAACGATGGCTGGTTCAAACGGCAGCCAGAGTTGCAGAGCTACGAAGAGTGCAGCATTGATCAGAATAATAAGGTTTGAGCCCGGCATACGTCATCCGTTGTTTTTTATTATTTATAGAGAGTAATGAAAAATAACGGACGAGGTAAGGTGTCAGATCCGCCTGACCTTGATCTGGCGCCCCTTAATCCGGCTTTTTTCTAACAAGCGCAGTGCCTCATTGGCATACTCACGCTCTACGGCGGCGAAGGCGACAAAATCCAGTACGGTGATATTGCCAATCACTGTGCCCGGTATCTTGCCTTTCGCGGTTATCGCTCCAACGATGTCGCCCGGGCGCAGTTTGTTCTTTCGGCCTTCAGCAAAGCAGATGGTCACATACGGCGGCTTAGCGGTGTCGTGCGAATCTGTCAGGTCACTCTGATGCATGGCCGGGATGTTGTGTTTGAGCAGGTCTTCAATCGCTTCGCGCTTGTATTGCTCGCGCTCGGTAAACAGGCTCAGGGCCAGACCTTCGCTGCCGGCACGACCAGTACGGCCAATGCGATGTACATATACTTCAGGGTCGCGTGGCAGGTCGTAATTAATGACGGCTTGCAGTTCATCAACATCCAGACCGCGTGCCGCCACATCGGTGGCGACCAGGCAATGGGCGCTGCCTTGTTTAAATCGGATATAGGTCTGGTCACGATCCCGTTGGTCGAGATCGCCGTGCAGACCCAGCGATAAATATCCGGCGTGGCGCAGCGCCTGAGAAACTTCATTTACGGTCTGCTTGGTGTTGCAGAAAATTACTGCCTGCTCGATGGCAAAGTGCTGCATGGCGGCTAACAGAGCATCGGTGCGGCTTGATTTATCACAGCCAATTAACTGCTGGCGGATATGATCAGTTTTATGGACGGCCTCGACTTTAATCGTCTCAGGCTCGTGCATCAGGTCTTTGCTCAGCGCTTTGATGTTGTCTGGGTAAGTGGCAGAAAACAGCAGCGTCTGACGGTTGTGTTTAGTATGCGAGGCAATGTCACGGATGTCGTCGGCGAAGCCCATTTCCAGCATGCGGTCGGCTTCATCGAGAACCAGTGTACTCACGTGCTCTAGCGACATGGTTTTCTTGCGCAGGTGGTCTTTAATGCGGCCCGGAGTACCGACAACAATGTGTGCGCCACGCTCAAGCGAGCCGATTTGCGGTCCAATTGAGACGCCGCCCGATATAACTACGATTTTAATGTTGGGTGTAAAGCGGGCGAGCTTACGAAGCTCATCGGCGACCTGGGTTGCCAGTTCGCGGGTGGGGCAGAGCACCAAGCCCTGAATGCCAAAGAACTTAGGGTTCAGGTTTTGCAACAGCGGAATACCGAACGCTACGGTTTTACCGCTGCCGGTTTTTGCTTGAGCCAGTACGTCGTTGCCCGCAATACTGATGGGCAGTGACTGCGCCTGAATGTCAGTCGCGTCGTTGAAACCCAGCTTTTGCAGGTTGTCCTGCATGGCTGGGGCGATGCCTTTTATATCTTTAAATGAAGTACTCACGCGGTTGCCTTGCGTTTCAGAACGACGCCCGTTTCGATGTGGTGTGTATACGGGAACTGGTCGAACATAGCGAAACGCACGATGTCGTGGGTTTTGCAGAGTTCGGTCAGGTTCGCGTGAAGAGTGTCCGGGTTACAACTGATGTAAATGATGTTGTCGTAACCGGCGGTTTGTTTAACGGATTCGTCGTCCAGCCCTGCACGAGGTGGATCAACCAATACGGTACGGAAGTCGTAGCTGGTTAAGTCAACGCCTTCTAAGCGGGTGAATTTGCGCTCGCCTCTTAAGGCCTGAACAAACTCTTCAGACGATAGGCGCGCAATAATCAGGTTGTCGATTTTGTTGTCGGCAATGTTTACCTGAGCGGCATTTACTGAGGTTTTAGAAATCTCAGTGGCAAGCACGCGGTCAAACTTTTCGGCCAGCGCCACCGAGAAGTTGCCGTTGCCGCAGTACAGCTCAACGAGGTCACCGCCAATGCCTTCAGAGGCAGAACGCGCCCAGCTGAGCATCTTCTGGTTCACTTCGCCATTGGGTTGAGTGAAACCGCCTTCGATCTGGCGATAGCTGAACTCTTTACCATCGACTTTGAGCACTTCAGTCACGTAATCGCGCTCCAGCACCACCTTCTGCTTACGTGAGCGACCAATGATCGGGAAGCCAAGACGTTCCTGCAGTTCGCGCGCTTCGCTCTCCCAGGCGTCATCCAGCTTCTTGTGGTAGATGAGGGTAATCAGGGCGTCGCCGCTTAAAGTGGTCAGAAACTCGACCTGGAACAAGCGTCGACGTAACAGCTCACTGGTGTGAATTTCAGCCAGTAGCTTGTGCATCAGTTCGTTAATGAGCGGAGAGGCTATATTAAACTCACGGACTTCGTACGCTTTCTTGCGGTTGCCCGGTTCGAACATGGCGTAGAAGCAGCGGTCTCCCTCGTGCCAGAGGCGGAATTCGGCGCGCAGGCGATAGTGAGACACAGCACTGTCATAGACTTCCAGAGCGGGCGGTGCGAATTCTGCGAACAGACTGTTCAGGCGTGCCTTTTTCTCGGCAAGCTGGGTATCGTATTCCGCAGGATTGATAGGATCTGGAAAGATTTCTGACATGAGATAACCGGGGCTTAGGCGTAAGGGCCGGTATTATACGCGGCCCCGCAAAGAGTGCGAGTGTGGCGCATAATGTCATTTCGGCCAATGATTGGGTATTTCTATCGGGTATTGTTCCAATCATAGATGTAAATAATTGCTATAAATTATTCGTTGTAAATGTAAGACGAGAATAGAGAGGTGTGTATGAGTGACGTGTTACAGGGGTTAGTAGAGCTGCTGGAACCTACCGAGATCGGGGAAAACACCTTTCGTGGCGAGACTCAGGACTTAGGTTTCCGGGCTTTGTTCGGCGGCCAGGTGATGGCTCAGAGCCTTTCTTCGGCGCTTAAGACGCTGCCTGAAGGCGAGTGGCATGCGCACTCGTTCCATGTTTATTTTATGCTCGCCGGTACGGTGACAGATCATCTTGAGTTTGAGGTTGATCGATTACGTGATGGCCGTACCTTCTGCACCCGCCAGGTGAAGGCGATGCAGAATGGTCGCGCTATTCTGACCATGATCTGTTCATTCCAGCAGACCGAAGAGGGCTTTGAGCACCAGGCTGCGATGCCTGAGGTGAAAGGGCCGGATGGTATTCCTTCGCAGGTTGAGCTGGCGCGTATGTTCCGTGACTATTTCCCGGAGAAAGTACGCGATATCTATACCGCTGATAAGCCGATCGAAATGCGAGTGCTTGATCCGGTCAATATCTTTGCGCCGACTAAGAAAGATCCAGTGAAATACCTCTGGATGAAAGCCGACGGTTCGCTGCCAGAAGATACTGATCTGCACGCTAAGCTTCTGGCGTACGCATCTGATTTCAATCTTCTGCCGACGTCGCTGCATCCACACGCGCGTTCTTACGGGCAGAAGGGCATGCAGATGGCGAGCCTCGACCACAGCGTCTGGTTCCATCGTCCGTTCCGTATGGATGAGTGGCTGCTGTACGCCATTGATAGCCCGAACGCAGGTGGCGGCCGTGGCTTCTGCCGGGGGCAGGTATTTAACCAGAAAGGTGAGCTGGTCGCTTCTGTCGCTCAGGAAGGTCTGATCCGCTACCGCGAGCCGGAAGAAAAATCATGATGTTGCTTCGTTTTATCTTTATTTTCTTCCGCCAGAAGTGGAACGACAATAAAGATCCTCTGGCCATGACGACCTATAAATTCCGGGTGATGCCCTGGGATATGGATCTTAACCTGCATCTGACCAATACACGGTATCCGGCTTTCATTGATGTGGGCCGGGTTCAGTGGTTTGCAGAAATTGGTTTACTGCCACTGATCATGAGCAATGGCTGGCGCACGGTCGTCGCCAGTCAGACTGTGACCTTTGTGCGTGAAATTAAGCCGTTCACTAAGGTGGATATCGAGAGCCGGGTTCTTTATTGGGACAGAAAGTACCTGTATTCAGAGCATCGTTTTCTGGTGGAAGGCAAGTTGCATTGCAAAGCGCTGGGGCGAATTGCTCTGGTTCGTGGTGGTCGTGTGCGCAGTTTCAGTTCGCTACTGCAATCCATTGATAAGTATCATGGCCGAGAGCCGGGGGAATACATCGCCCCTGAACCAACGCCTGAAATTCAGGCCAAAATTGATCTGCTGACCTTGAAGCGTGACGCTGAACTGGCGCGAGCCCAGGCCGAGGCTGAAAAAGATTCGGAAGAAAATAAGGTTATCCCTTAGTTTCATCTTCCGGTGTATTCTCTAGTTTTGTTTGGGCCTCAGATTGAGAATCATCCTTCTCATCTGAGGCCTGATCTTCGTGTTTGTCTTCCTGCAACAGCTCACTTGCTGAAGAGAAGTCGAAGCCTTCAGAATCTTCCATTTCATCAATGTTCGGGCGTATGCCGCATCCGCTGCCTTTAACGGGCATTAATCCTGAAGTGCCGGGGGCTTTTTTCATGACAGTATCTTGTTCATTTAGGCTGGTCTTCCCTGAGCAGTAACTTAGGGTTTACGCGGGCGTTATTGAGGCTGACCGTCCAGTGCAGGTGAGGGCCGGTGGCTCTGCCGGTTTTACCGACGGCACCCAATAAGTCGCCTTGCTCGATGACATCGCCTTCTTTTACGTCGACACGACTCATATGGCACATCATGCTGATAAGCCCCTGACCATGGTCGATAAAGACGCTGTTTCCGTTAAAGAAAAAATCACCCGTTAACACAACGGTGCCACCTGCGGGAGCAACGATGTCTTTGCCTTCGGGAGCGGCTATATCAATTCCGCTGTGCGGGTTGCGCGCCTGACCGTTAAAGAAACGCTTTAAGCCAAAGGCGCTGCTGTATGGCCCTGTAGTTGGCAGGATCATCTGGTTCCAGTCGGGCGTTAATTCTGCAGAGAAGCTTTTATAGACCGGAGTCATCTGATTGTATTCGCGGCCAATGCGATCCATATCATTTTTCTGCGGATTAACTTTACGCTTATTCTTAATTTCGATGTGCTGTTCTTCGTACGCGAAGTCTTCAAGAATCTGAGATTGTTTTTTGCCATCAATTTTAAGTTGCAGGCTCTCCTCTGCCTTTAGCGGAACCCCAATAACGGCATAACGCTGGCCGTCTACCGTTGTTGTCAGAACGGGCTTGTCGTTCAAGGTTACTTTGCTGTTTTTATCTAACGGCATGGAGATGATACCGCCAGCGATTGGATGATTCGGCAGTGCTGATTCTGAGCTGTCTGATTTCTCAATAGTTTGGCTGGCAGCCGCATTGAAAATGAATGCTGAGAGCAATACAGGTGCGAGTACAAGGCCTGTCTTTTTAATCATCATTTTTTTTTGCTTCTTGTTTCATTTCTTGCTTTTGGGCTTCATTCTGAACGCCAGTCACAGTACTGGTGAGTGTGCCCGAGCGGATCAGTGTTTCTATTTCATCGCCGGCTTTCAGCTCTTTGGTATCACGTACTACGGTGCCATCGGTTTTTCGGGTAATAGAATAACCGCGGCTCAGGACTTCAAGCGGGCTGACGCTGTTAAGAAGTCGCATACCGGCACCAAGTTCCGTTTTCTTTTTTTGCAGTTGTTGCTGCATCGCGCGCTCGAGGCGTCCACGTATCTGATTCAGGGTGTTCTGGCTCTGCGTCAGTCCACGCTGTGGATGCAGGTGCGCCAATGATGTCTGGAGTCGTTGCAGGCGTTGTTGGGGTTCTTTCAGGCGCGACGTCATTGCACGTTGCAGGCGTATTTCCAGCTGATCAAGATGCTGGGCTCTGGATTGCAGTGCTTGTCTTGGGCCACGCAATCGTGACTGCAGTTGAGTCAGAGAACGCTGTGCGTGCATAAAGCGCTCTCGTTGATTACGGATCAATCGTTGCTGAAGATCATTAACGTAGCGCAGCATCTGTTGACCATCCGGGCTGATCAGTTCAGCCGCTGCTGACGGAGTCGGTGCGCGCATGTCGGCGACAAAATCTGCGATGGTAAAGTCGACTTCGTGACCCACAGCACTGATAACAGGCAATCGAGAGTTGGCAATTTCGCGGGCCAGAACCTCATTGTTAAATGCCCAGAGATCTTCGAGTGAACCGCCGCCACGACCAATAATGATAGCGTCGGCCATGTTGTCTCGGTTCGCACGATACAGAGCGTTGATTAATTGCTGTGGTGCTTCTTCTCCCTGAACTGCAGCAGGGTAGAGATCCACTTCGAGCATGGGCCAGCGCCGCTTCAGTACCGTCAGCATGTCGTGGATGGCCGCACCGGTTGGCGAGGTAATAATTGCTACCCGTTTTACGGCGGGCAGGGGTCTTTTGCGCTCTTCAGCGAACAGACCTTCTGCGGTTAATTTGCGTTTGAGTTGTTCGAACGCGAGCAATAGGGCGCCTTCGCCGGCGGGCTTCATCGCATCGACAATCAGCTGATAGTCACCGCGGTTTTCGTAAAGGCTGACCTTGGCGCGGATTTCAACTTTATCGCCTTCTTTTGGTTGAAATTTAACCATGCCAGCGCGTGAGCGGAACATGGCACAACGCACCTGCGCGCCACTGTCCTTCAATGTGAAGTACCAATGGCCTGATGACGGGCGGGCAAGGTTGGAGATTTCACCTTCAACGCGCACAGATGCGAAGGAAACTTCGAGCATTTGTTTTGCGCGGCGGTTCAGATCCGAGACGGTAAATATACCGGGATCGCGAGGGTGGTCTGTCTGATACATAAACAATCTGCTGGTTAGATAGTCAAAGGCTGACATAAGGAGGTGTTTTTGGCCAGTTTTTGTCATGATGCTAGACAGCGGCGGAAAAGCGTTCTAGGTTAGTCGGGTCGTTTTTAAAACGACCTAATTTGATCAGAACAAGGAAATGATCCATGAAAAAACTGATTGCTGCTGCAGCACTGATTTCTGCGTCTTCTTTCGCAATGGCTGACAACGGTCCTGCGGGCTGTGGTCTGGGTACTGCGGTTGTCTTCCCAGATGCTAACGAATGGCACGAGCACGTACTGGCTGCGACCACCAATGGTACTTCTGGTAACCAGACTTTTGGTATGACTTCAGGCACCCTGGGTTGTGAATCAGCAAATGGCCCACTGAAAGCGGCTGAAGCTTTTATGAACGACAATATGGATCAGCTGGCTGCTGACAGTGCACGTGGTCAGGGTGAAACTCTCGACGCACTTGCTCAGGTTATGGGTGTAGAAGCGGCTGATACTGCTGCTTTCCGCGCAACTGTTCAGTCTAACTTCGATAGCATGTTTACTACCGAAGCGACTGCTGGTGATGCGTTCCGTTCTCTGACTGAAGCAATGTCTCAGGACAAAGCTCTGCAGAAATACGTAGGCTGATACATCAGTCTGTCATACTCTGAGGCGCATTCTTTGCGTCTCAGTGTTGTTTGTTAAGGATTTTCCGTGGGTCATCAGTTAAAGCTGATTTGGTTTGCCGCTTTGTTGGCAATGTTCTCCTCCTCATTTGTTCTCGCTGATTCTGATACCAGTCCATTCAAAGCTGTTCCAGCTGATGAGCTTCGCGATCTGGCGTTGCACCAGCAATGGTTGCATCTGCTTCATTATCGACAACACCCCTATACGTTTCGCTTTATCAGTCAGAATGATTCACCAGAGTTTTTTCTTGCTGAGAAGGGGAAAACCAATGCTCACGAAGAGCTGGTAGCCGATCTCAGTGCCTTCTTGTTAACGGATCAGGCCGATAATGCGTCTGCGCAGTGTCGTTTTCCAGCGCGGTACCATTGGTTAAAACACAGACTTCCGCAGGTTGGTTTTGTTGACCAGCCATGTTCAGAGTTTGATGAGTGGCGTGATGAATTAAACGCTCACCGCCTGACGTTGATTTTCCCTGCCTCTCATATCAATTCGCCGTCATCCATGTACGGACATACGCTGGTGCGCATGGACAGAGAAGACCAGTCCAGCAGTAAGTTGCTCGCCTACAGTGTTAATTTTGCGGCCAACGCTGACCCTACCGACAATGAGCTGGTGTTCAGTTACAAGGGGCTTTCTGGTGGTTATCCCGGTGAGGTCTCGGTAATGCCGTATTACGTCAAAACCAATCAGTATCAGCATATGGAATACCGTGATACCTGGGAGTACGAGCTTGACTTCGGTAGCGCGGAAGTGGATCAGTTCGTGCGGCATGTCTGGGAGTTGCAGGACACGGCGTTCGATTATTTCTTTTTTGATGAAAACTGTTCCTACCGATTGCTGACGATGCTCGATGCGGCGTCCTCGCGATCAGATCTGGCGGCTGACTTTAAAATGAAGGCGGTGCCGGTCGACACCATTCGTGCTCTCTACAGCGCTGGTTTTGTCTCGCGAGAGGTGTACCGGCCTTCTGCTGCGTCTGTGATGGAGTCAAATGCGGCTCTGGCGTCAGAAGAAGAGGCGGACCTTGCTCGTACTCTGGTCGAAAGTGATATCCCCATTGGCGACCTGCTGGCAGGGGTACCTGAAGAATCACAAACCCGTGTCCTTGAGCTGGCGTACAGCTACGCACGTTATTTGTCGGTTAAGAAAAAGCAGGCGAACCCGGTGCTTCGTAAACGAACACTGCAGATTCTCTCTGCTCGCAGCAAGCTTCCGGCGGGCGATGTTTTTCCTGCACCAAGAAAGCCAGAGTTTCGTGATGATGAGGGGCACGGCACAGCGCGTTTAAGTGTGGGTGGTGGTTATACCGGAGAGCAATGGCACGGTGATATTAACTGGCGCATTGCTTACCACGACGTCCTTGATCCATCGAAGGGCTTTTCGCCCGGTGCGCAGATAGAGATGGGGGATTTTTATACGCGCGTCACAGAGGACGGTGATGTCCGTTTGCAGAGGCTGACTCTGGTGAATGTACTGTCACTCAGTCATAAAACGCGTTTTCAGAACCCGGTTGCATGGACGGTGAGTGCGGGTCTTGATCGGTTTAATCACGAGGGCAGTGAGCTCTATAGCCGTTTCAATCTTGGATTTGGTCGTGCGTGGCAGCTGCCACTTGGACTTCGTGATGGTAAGCGACTGGGCAGTGCTCGATTGTTTGCATTAGGCGATCTTACCGCGAGAGCGGATAATCAATTTGATGACGGTTATCAGATATCTGCGGGTGTGCGTGCCGGCTGGTTGTGGCAGGGACGCCTGAATCAGGAAATGATTCAGTTTCGCTGGCAACCCGCGGCTTTAGGGGATGATACTCCCCGGCGTGAGCTGACAGTAGAAGAGGCCTTTAACGGATTTGACAATGTCCAGCTGCGTTTCGGCTTCAGTCGTCAGTGGGCGTCGTCTGAGGCGACCAACAGCTGGAAGCTGACTTATGCCTGGTATTTCTGAAGCGTTCAGGCTGGTTCGGATTTCCGTGATGCTTGTGGTGGCTGCAACGTTAAGCGGTTGCGCCTCGCTGACGACCCTGTATTTTCACCCGCAGGAAATCTGGTTACAGACGCCGGACCGTTTTGATATCGATTATGAAGATGTCTGGCTGACTGCGGATGACGGCACAGAACTTCATGCCTGGTTACTCAAGCCTGAACCAACAATCGAGCAGGCTAAGGTGATTCTTTACTTGCACGGCAATGCTGAGAATATCTCGACGCATTCGCGCAGTGTTTTCTGGCTGGTTGAGAAGGGCTATACCGTGTTGGCCCTTGATTACCGTGGTTTTGGCGCATCACAGGGGCGGCCTATTTTGCCGGACGTTCTTATGGATGCGAAAGCCGGCGCCAGCTGGCTGCGGGATGCTTACCCGGATCACTCTCTGGTTGTTCTTGGTCAGTCGATGGGTGCAGCGCTCGCGGTCAATTTCGTTGCAGACTATGGCCGTGACTATGACGTTTCTCAACTCATACTCGAAGCGCCGTTTGCCGGATTCCGCAGCGTGGCCAGAGAGATGCTGCAGCGTACCGTGGTCGGTACCATTGTTTTACCCCTTGTTTACTTAATTCCGTCAGACTGGGACCCAAAGGATCGCGCCCCGAATATCCACATTCCGGTCATGCAGCTGCACAGTCGCATGGATGAGGTTGTGCCTGTGTCTGAAGGGCAGGCCTTGTATGACGCGCTGCCAGAGAGCATGCGGTGTTACGTCGCATCGCAGGGGCCTCATATCGCCAGTTTCCGATACAACAAGTTCAGGGAACAGGTCGCGGATTTTCTGGTCAGGGGAGTGTGCCCGCCTGTCGTGGCGGATACATCAAAACAGAATCCGTAGCGGGATTTACCGGCGAATGACCTTCCGGTATAATGCCCCGCCTTTCCTACAACCTCATTCGGAAGGCTCTTCTATGTTGCGAATCGCTCAAGATGCACTCACCTTTGATGACGTGCTGCTAGTGCCCGGTTATTCCGAGGTCCTGCCAAACCAGGTCAGTCTGAAGACACGCCTGACCAAAGGCATTGAGCTGAACGTTCCCCTTATTTCTGCCGCGATGGATACGGTTACTGAAGCGCGCCTGGCAATTGCAATTGCTCAGGAAGGTGGCTTAGGTATCGTCCATAAAAACCTGACCATCGAGGAACAGGCTGCTGAGGTTCGTAAGGTCAAGAAATACGAAAGCGGCGTCGTCAAAGATCCGATCACTGTGCCTAGCACCAGCACGATTCGTGAAATCATTGAGCTGACTCAACAGCACAACATCTCTGGAATGCCAGTTGTTGATGGTGATGAGCTGGTGGGCATCGTCACCTCACGTGACGTACGCTTTGAAAAGAACCTGGATGCACAGGTCGCCAGCGTGATGACGCCAAAAGATCAGCTGGTCACTGCAAAAGAGGGCACCAGCCCAGAAGACGTTCAGGACCTGCTGCACACGCACCGCATTGAGAAAGTTCTGGTACTGGACGACGCAGGCAAGCTGGTCGGCCTGATGACCGTGAAAGACATCGAAAAAGCCCGTGCTTACCCGAACGCTGCCAAAGATGAGCAGGGTCGTCTGCGTGTTGGCGCTGCCGTAGGCACAGGTGCTGGCACTGAAGAACGTGTCGAAGCCCTGGTTAAAGCCGGTGTTGATGTGATTGTTGTTGATACCGCACACGGCCATACATCGAACCCGGGTGGCACAGGCGTTATCGACCGCGTGCGTTGGGTGAAAGAGAACTTCCCTGAGGTTCAGGTGATCGGTGGCAACATCGCAACTGCTGAAGCGGCGATTGCGCTTGCTGAAGCCGGTGCGGATGGCGTGAAGGTCGGTATCGGCCCTGGCTCTATCTGTACTACCCGTATCGTTGCTGGTGTGGGTGTGCCTCAGATCTCAGCGGTTGCTAACGTGGCTGAAGCCATGAAGAAATACGATGTGCCTGTGATTGCTGATGGCGGTATCCGTTTTTCTGGTGACATCTCTAAAGCCATCGTTGCTGGCGCAAGCGTCGTTATGGTCGGCTCTATGCTGGCGGGTACTGATGAGTCTCCGGGCGAAGTTGAACTGTTCCAGGGACGTGCTTACAAGGCATACCGTGGCATGGGTTCTCTTGGTGCCATGGGGCAGAGCCAGGGTTCGTCTGACCGTTACTTCCAGGACAAAAAAGCCGGTGTTGATAAGCTGGTTCCGGAAGGCATCGAAGGTCGTATCGCAGTGAAAGGTCCACTGACGAACATCGTTCACCAGCTGATGGGCGGTGTGCGTGCTTCCATGGGCTACACCGGTTGCGCGACGATCGACGAGATGCGTACCAAACCTGAGTTTGTGCGTATTACGGCGGCGGGCATGTCTGAATCACACGTTCACGACGTACAGATCACCAAAGAAGCGCCAAACTATCGCTTAGGCTGATCGCTGAAAAATGCTAAGACGTGGGGATGACGAGAGTCATCCCCGCTTTTGTTTTTAAATCTTTTATCTGGAAAGCCCAATGTCACAAGACATCCACGCTCAACGTATTCTGATTCTGGATTTCGGTTCACAGTACACTCAGCTGATAGCACGTCGCGTACGTGAAATTGGTGTGTTCTCTGAAATCCGCGCCTGGGACATGGACGAAGCGGAAATCCGCGAGTACAACCCGTCCGGTATTATTCTGGCAGGTGGCCCTGAGTCTGTGACAGAGGCGGGTTCGCCGCGCGCTCCTCAGGTGGTGTTCGAGCTTGGTTTGCCAGTGCTTGGTATCTGCTACGGCATGCAGACAATGGCAGAGCAGTTGGGTGGCAGTGTGCAGGGCTCCAACATCCGTGAATTTGGCTATGCCCAGATTCAGGTTGAGACGAACAACGCACTGCTCAAAGACATCAAAGACCATGTCAGCGAAGACGGTAAAAGTCTTCTTGATGTGTGGATGAGCCACGGCGATAAAGTGGCAACCATGCCTGAAGGCTTTGAGCTGATGGCAACCACGCCGAGCTGCCCGATTGCAGGCATGTTCAATGCTGAGAAAAATTTCTTCGGTGTACAGTTTCACCCAGAAGTGACGCACACCCTGCAGGGCAAGCGCCTGCTGGAGCATTTCGTCATGGATATCTGTGGCTGTGAAGCACTGTGGACACCAGCGAAAATTATTGAAGATCAGATCGAGCGTGTTCGTGAGCAGGTCGGTAACCAGAAGGTTCTCCTGGGCCTGTCTGGCGGTGTCGATTCATCGGTTGTGGCGGCGCTGCTGCACAAAGCCATCGGTGATCAGCTGACCTGTGTGTTTGTTGATAACGGTCTGCTGCGCAAGAACGAAGGCGACATGGTGATGGACATGTTCGCCAAGAACATGGGCGTTAAAGTCATCCGTGCAGACGCGGAAGAGCTCTTCCTTGGCAAGCTGGAAGGCGTCTCTGATCCTGAGCAGAAACGTAAAGTGATCGGTAACACCTTTATCGAAGTCTTCGATGAAGAAGCCAGTAAACTGAAAGATGTTCCATTCCTGGCGCAGGGCACGATTTACCCAGACGTGATTGAGTCTGCGGCGGCTAAAACCGGTAAGGCGCACGTGATCAAGTCACACCACAATGTGGGTGGCCTGCCGGAAGACATGAAGATGGATCTGGTTGAACCGCTGCGTGAACTGTTTAAAGACGAAGTGCGTAAGATTGGTCTGGAACTCGGCCTCCCTTACGACATGGTTTACCGTCACCCATTCCCTGGGCCGGGTCTGGGCGTGCGAATTCTCGGTGAAGTGAAGAAAGAATACGCTGACGTGCTGCGTGAAGCGGATGCTATCTTCATCGAAGAACTGCATAACTTCGACTGGTACCACAAAACTTCTCAGGCGTTCGTGGTCTTCCTGCCGGTGAAATCCGTTGGCGTAGTGGGCGACCAGCGCCGTTATGAGTGGGTTGTCTCTTTGCGCGCGGTAGAAACCATTGATTTTATGACAGCACGCTGGGCTCACCTCCCTTATGAGCTGCTGGAGAAAGTCTCAAATCGTATTATTAATGAGATCGAGCACATTTCACGTGTGGCTTACGACGTATCATCTAAGCCGCCAGCGACGATTGAGTGGGAATAATTACACCGCGTCGTCACTAAAGAACACGAAAAAGCCCGGTCATTGACCGGGCTTTTTCGTAGGGCCTGCTATTATTAGAGCTGTTATCCGTTTGGGCTAAGGTCATGAAATTTAGACTAATTTCTCTCTTTTTTACTTTCATTTCTGTCAGTGTTGTTGCAGCGGAGCTGGCACCTGCACCGAGTTACGGCGCAGTGAAATTGCGTACAACCATCTGGCCACCATATCAAATGATGCTTCAGGGAGAATTGTCGGGCGAATCAACTGAGACTTTACGCTGTATCTTCCGCGATATTAATGAGTCCTTTTCCGTTCAGGTAATGCCCTGGCAGCGGGCGATTCAGGATATGAAGCACTCTGTAGCTGATGGTATTTTTACGACTGGGCCTTCACCGGAGCTTGATGAGGTGGCAACTATGTCAGCCCCTTTTGCTCTGGAGAAGTGGTACTGGTATCACGCCAGTGGCCTTGATCTCAGTGATGTGAAAACTCTGCGAATTGGTGCCGTCAGGTCAAGCAATCAGGCGACCTGGCTGGATACAGAGGGAATTCCGGTAACAGAGTTGGTCAATGAGGGGATGCAGTTAGTGCGTCTTGTTCAGGCCGGTAGGATAGATACCTTCATTGCGGATTCGCGTTATTTCGAGGAGCTGGTATCTGAGGCGTCAGCGAATTCTGACTTCAACAGTTATCTTGAGAGAACGTTTGTACGATACATGCCTTTAGGGGTGTATTTCGCCGATCAGTTTCTCGAGCAGCATCCTGAATTTATCGGACGGTTCAATAAACAGATATCTGATTGTGCCGGAGAGACCGTCGCGTTGAATGACCTTGAGAGGGAAAACCTTCTCTCCGTTGTTTCGAAAAGGATCAGAACCATCATCGATGACAACAAGCTTCTTACAGCTTTAGATGACTCCAATCAGATGCAAAAAGCGCTGGCTGCTGATGTCATTGATGCGCTTGATGTGCAATGGCGCCATGAGGTTTCTGCAGCGGAACAGCCATTGATCAGTGAGATTATCAGCAGACCGACGTCAGCCTACCTCAGATCCGTGAAGGAGCTCAGTAACGGTTTGATTACTGAGGCTATTCTTGTTGGAAGTGCCGGTCTGAATGTCGCTCAGAGTGATATAACCACCGATTACTATCAAGCCGATGAAGCAGCATGGAAAGCGCTTATCAGCAATCCATCCTCTGATTATCATATTGATGGTATTCGCTACGATGAGTCATCGAGAAAGTTTCAGGTGAAGGTGAGTTGGACAATTACAGACACCCTGGGGAGGAGAAAGGGCATCCTGATCCTTGGGATAGATGTAGAAGAAGCGCTTCGGAACAGCCACTGACAGAACTGACAATTCTCCCTTAAATTCCCGTTTAAAGGCCGCGAAGTGCGGCTTTTGTCGTTTATGCGTAAATGTCACAGTGTGACTTCTTGTTACATCTTGTGAAACAGACACATGTTCATTAGTATCGCCTCATGACACTAATTGGCCAATAACTGGCCCTTTCGGAGTGTTTTTGTGGCTCTTAGGCCGGATATCCCTCTTAAGGCGTATTGCTGGTGGGTATCACAGCCGATAGAATCCCGCAAAACTATCTGAATGGATTGTGAGCTGGTTCTCATTCTGACGAGCTGGTTCGGTATGGAGCGATCGTATGAAATTTTCTAAGGGCCTGGCTCTCGTAGCCTCATGGGCAGCTATATCTGTATCCAGTATCACTCTCGCAGCGCCAGGCGGTGTAAGTGGTTCTGCGCTCTGGTTGAAGTCAGATGATGCGGGCAACATTAACGATGCCTGGGCTGACCGCTCCGGGAATGGGCGCGATATCGACGCTGTGGGTTCCTGGTCTGTGTCAGGGGCCAATGCCGCTCATAATTTCCATCCATACACTACTGGCTACACCAGTAGCCGCCATTTCCGAAACAACCGCACCAATATTGTTCAGGGCGGAGAAAGAGAAACTCCGCTTTCAATCTTTACGGTAACTCGCACAAGCTCTTACGTCAGCGGAAATTCAGGGCGTATCACCGGCCTCGATAGCACTACGGACTATGCGGGTGAGCCCGGTTATTCGTTGCAGGGCACCGGCAATAGCGGCGCGGGTAAGTTCCTACTGCGACCAGAGCGATCTTCAGGCAGTGATATCAATGTAGAGTTCCCGACCCCGGTTCCTTTGTCGCAAAATGTCTTGGGCTCGGCGATTATTGGCGGTAGCCAGAACCGTACATTTACACTGGGGATGAATGGCGCGGATTACGTGTACAATTCAGACTTTGCCTCTGTAACCCGTGGCGACAATCTCTTGGTTGGCTATGGGCGCAAAGATAGCGGCGATGCCTTCCAGGGCGACATTATGGAGGTCATCTGGTTCACGCGTGCCATATCCTCCGCAGAAGCTCAAAGAATTAACTCCTATCTTGCTGTTAAATACGGCATCGATCTCGCGGGCAACTACGTTAACAGTACAGGCGCAACCGTCTGGAACGACTCACTGGATGCTAACTTCCAGGATGCGGTGTTTGGCCTTGGTCGTGACGACGCAGCGACTCTTAACCAGAAAGTTTCCCGTTCAGTCAAAAGCACGCGTCTGACTCTGGCAACACAGAACGATTTCACATCAGCTAACTCCGCATCTGCACGTACAGCAGGCATTGCAGCAGATCGAAGTTACTTCCTCGTGGGGCGCAATGCAGGCGCCTACAGTCTTCAGACTTCAGAAATCAGTGCACCATATTCCTATCGTATTGGACGCGAATGGTTGGTTCAGAAGAGCAGCTTTAATCAAACCGTTTCAATGCAATTCGCCATTCCATCTGGCCTGCCAGCCAGTGCGCGCCTCTACCTTGTTCGTAAAAGTACTAACTCTGACTTTACGTCAGGAGCGCTTGAGGTCGGTGAGATCAACAAGACCACAGGTATTATCAATGGCGTGGCTCTGAATTCAGGCGATTACTTTACTGTGGCGGTAACTGTCGACTCTGATGGCGATGGTGTACTGGACCCATACGATGCGTTTCCAAATGATCCGAACGAATCGGTAGATACCGATGGCGATGGTATCGGTAACAATGCCGATACTGACGACGATAATGATGGTGTGCCAGATCTCCAGGATGCATTCCCTCTTGATCCGAATGAAACTGTCGATACCGACGGTGATGGTGTAGGAAATAATGCTGATACCGACGACGATAACGATGGCCTGAGCGACGATAACGAAGGTCTGTTGGGTACTGATCCTCTTGATACCGATTCTGATAACGATGGTATCGACGACCTGACCGAAGTCGGTAGTGTTGCTTCTCCGACCGATACCGACAACGACGGTACCATTGATGCACTCGAATCCAACACCACCGACACTGATAGTGACGGTGTAATGGATCATCAGGATGCGGCGAATAATGATCCAGCCAACGACTCTGATAACGATGGCGTCAGCAATATCCAGGAGACTCAGCTAGGTACTGATCCTCTTGACCCCAACAGCACGCCAACAGATACCGACGGCGATGGCATTGCAGATGCGTTCGACACTGATGATGACAATGACGGCGTTTCTGATGCTGATGAGTCGACGAACGGCACTGATCCACTGAATGCTGACTCCGATGGCGACGGTAAAAATGATGGCGTTGAAGGCACTACAGATACTGATGGTGATGGCATCATTGATGCGCTCGAATCTGCAAACAATGACGCAGATAACGACGGCGTTTCTGATGAACTGGACGCTGCCAACAACGACCCAACCAACGACTCTGACAACGATGGTATTAACAACGAGACTGAAGTTGCGGCAGGTACAGATCCACTCGATCCGAACAGTGTTGGTACTGATACCGACGGTGACGGCACCCCTGATAACATCGATACTGACGATGATAACGACGGTGTATCGGATGCTGATGAAGCGACCAATGGCACTGATCCACTGAATGCTGACTCCGACGGCGACGGCAAAAACGACGGCGCTGAAGGCACCACGGATACTGATGGTGACGGCATCATCGATGCGCTGGAATCTGCCAATAACGATGTAGATAACGACGGCGTGTCGGATGAACTGGACGCTGCCAACAACGATCCGACCAACGATTCGGACAACGACGGTATCAATAACGAGACCGAAGTTGCTGCGGGTACTGATCCTCTGAATCCAAACGATGCGGGTACTGACACCGACGGTGACGGCACGCCAGATAATATCGACACCGACGATGACAATGACGGTGTATCCGATGCTGACGAAGCAACTAATGGTACCGATCCTCTGAATGCTGACTCTGACGGAGACGGCAAAAATGACGGCGCCGAAGGCACTACCGATACTGATGGTGACGGTATCATCGACGCGCTCGAATCTGCGAATAATGATGCTGATAACGACGGTGTATCTGATGAACAGGATGCAGCGAACAATGATCCGACGAACGATTCCGACAACGACGGTATCAATAATGAGACCGAAGTCGCTGCAGGCACAGATCCGCTTGATCCAAATGATGTAGGTACTGACACCGACGGTGACGGAACGCCAGATAACATCGATACCGACGACGACAACGATGGTGTATCGGATGCAGACGAAGCGACCAACGGCACAGATCCGCTGAATGCCGATTCTGACGGCGACGGCAAAAATGACGGCGCTGAAGGTACCACGGATACTGACGGTGACGGCGTCATCGACGCGCTCGAATCAGCTAACAATGATGCGGATAACGATGGCGTGTCGGATGAGCTGGACGACGCGAATAACGACCCTACCAATGACTCTGACAACGACGGTATCAACAATGAAACCGAAGTTGCAGCGGGTACTGATCCTCTGAATCCGAACGATGCCGGCACTGACACCGACGGCGATGGGGTACCTAATAATCTGGACCAGGACGATGATAATGACGGTGTGAATGATACCGACGAATCAGCTCTTGGAACTGATCCTCTGAACTCAGATTCAGATGGTGACGGTAAAGGTGACCAGGCTGAAATTGGC
>NZ_DBNJ01000006.1:0-89069 GCF_002297765.1 Thalassolituus sp. UBA675 | reverse complement strand
GGTTTTTCTGGTGTGTGGTAACAACAGAATAACACTCGGAGTCAGGCTTTTTCATTTGCTATCCCAAAACTGTGGGACAGCAGTGGCCGGCAGGCTCCCTTTTTTATAACTATTTTTAATGACTATTAAGGCTGGTTTCTTACGTTAACGCTTTGGCGTCCAGGCCCAGATCATCTCAGCAGTCACGCTTTCAGTTCCTTCGGCATCTTTCAGGACGACAGGTACACTGATGTCGCCTCTTTCTTCATTCCTGAGTCTTTCAAGGTCTGCATCACTGAGCGTGGCAGTGGCTGTAAGATCACCCTTAGTGCGCTTAAGGTAGGTGAGATTCATATTGCGAATCACCAGTACGCGGCTGTCTGGCACGTTCATGGCTGTTACAAAACCTGTCGCTGATTCGGCAGCAAGCGCCATCGCAGCGGCATGCAGAGTGCCGATGTGGTTGCCTACCTTACGACGCTTTTTGATCTTAACGACACATTCATTATTAGTCAGTTTTTCTACGCGACACGATGCTGTTCCTGCGAACGGAATGATTTTTCCGATGATAAAAGAGCGTGCGCCGGTTCTCCAGCCAGCGGGCAGGCTATCAAGTTTATTCATCACTCGGTTCAGACGGTTCATAGTTATCTCCTGTCGGGCACAGCCATCATTGGGTATGACTGCGGATGCTTTTTTTTACTCGATCGCCATATCTGATCCAGGCAATCGGGCAGTTCATCTTCGCTCACTCTATTAAAGCCAGCGTTTTCATAAAACGGAATTAATTCGGGTAAAGGGAACAACCAGACCGGCTTCTCTGTGGTACGCAGTATGTAGCAGCAGAGCTCTGACGCCATTCCTTGATGGCGATAAGCAGGCAGCGTGCACAGATTGCGGAGAAGCCAGACCTCTGAATGGTCCTGAAGCCGGGTCACACAGCAGCATCGACCGGCTCTGAAGCTGGCATACAAAGTGTCATCTGGGCTTGCCCGGCCACTGTATTGCGCCGCCTTGTACAAAGCATTGGCTTCCGCGACAGTGGCCTGTCTGAAGTCAGTCAAGCTTGCTGATAAATGAACTGATGGTCTCTGCACTGGCAGATGGATCTTCAAGCATAGGCACATGGCCTAGGTCCGGATAGATTTTCACTTCTGCCTGTGGAATTACCTTTTTGAATTCCGCCACTGCTGATACATCCAGAACGCGGTCTTTCTCTCCCCACATAATTAATGCTGGCATATTTACGTTGGATGAGATCATTCGCTTCATTTCGTTCTGGTCCATGCGCTCACGGGTTGCCAGCATATCGTCGAAGATTTCTCTGTTCAGAGGCGCTCGCTCTACGGTTTCACGTATAAGTGCCGGGCGGATAGGCCAGGGCAGGGGCGGCTGCTTTTCCAGAATAAGGTCCATACGGTACTCGAACGATGCTTCATCGGTAGCAATTAGCGGATTATCACCAGCTTCGAGTTCAGCAAAAAACTGGCTCTGGTTTTCACCGTCCAGACCAGCAGAATCTATCAGGATGAGACTGGCAATATCTTCTGGAAAACGTGCTGAGTAAATAGCACTGATAGCACCACCCATGGAGTTGCCGATGATATGGAATGGCCCGAGGTTGAGGTGTTCGGCCAGTGCCTTCAGGCGCTCGGCCTGACGTTCCAGGTCATAGCTGTCTGCCTCGCTCGATTTGCCATGACCTGCGAGGTCTGGTGCGATCAGGTAATAGTTATCCGGTAACTTATCCGCAAATTGTAACCAGGTACTGTTGTTGGCAGAAAAGCCATGCACCAGCATCAGGATAGGGCCATCGCCCTTGCGGATCAGATAATTCATCTCGATGTCTGCAATGTCAGACTTTTGCTCATCCAGCCCGGCTTTCCATTCGCCCAGGTCCAGAGCTTTCTGATAGAGCGAGTCCTGCTGTGTTGCGGTACACGCGATTAATACGTAAGCGGCAGCAACAAGCGTTGCTGCTCGAAGAATATTGAACAAAGGAGTACTCCGGTCAGTGTGATGCTAAAGCGTTTGCCAGTGAACGAACGTCGTCGATGACGTCCTCCAGTTCGTCGCCAGCGATCTGATAGCCAGGCTGGCAGACAAGGAGCATGCCAGCTGCCCATTCGATGTGAAGGTGCGGATGGGCCAAAAGCCAGTTTTGGACATTTTCGGTCAGAAGCGGCCGTATTTTGTGAACAGGAAGTCCGTAGATTGGCTGCTCGGCAAGAGTGTTGGGTAGGTCCTCATGCTCAAGCCGGCTAATGGGCTTACCCTTGTCAAAGCAGTGGGTGCTTTCCCGGGCCAAGGGGCTGATCATGAGTCGGGCGTCTGTACTGATAGGGCAGGGCATAATGATCAGTGTTTGGACGGTGGGTGCTCGTCCGGTCAGACGAGTGAAATCAAACAGTAGGACAGTTTCGTCTTCGATATAGTTGGGGACGTAGCGGGGGTCTCCGGTAGACAGAATCTGAAATCCGGCTTGCCGAATGCCTGTGCTCAGCATGCGCCAGGGCTCGAAGCTCATATTCAGTCGGTCTGCGGCTCCTGCGAGTTCGGCCCGTCGACCGGGCTTGGCGAGACTGAACAGCCAGATCAGAATCCCGGCAAATGAAAGCAGAAGAACGAGCGCAGCAAATATCGTAGTCATGGGGGCAGTGTACCCCAATGTCAGCCTGAGTTCGTGATCAAAAACCGGAGGATAGGGCTGCCTGCGTCTCTGACTGTTCAGTCGCGATGTCGTCCAGCTCGAGAGTTTCAGTGTCTGCTGCAAGACCAAGTCGCACAAAAGCGCCCACCTGGCTGGTATCTGTATTGGCCAGAGGGTGATTGGTGCCCGCGTAGCTTTGCAGGGTAGCGACCTGAATCAGGTCAATCAGGTCAGGCTCGTCACGTTCGCGTTCGAAGTTGAGGTAGTCGGTAGTCACTGCGATCAGTTCGGGTGGAAAGTCCCAGGATTGAAGTACTTTCTGACCCAGCTCCTGATGCAGCTCGGCAATGGCATGATCCAGTGAAGGACCACCATGAATCAGGGAGCCAGATTGTTCTGCGTAGGATAGTAAAGGCAGTGTACCAATCTGATGAACCAGTCCTGCGAGGAGCGCCTGATCGGGAGGCAATTTAGTGAAGTGGCGCGCCAATACCTGAGCCGAAGCAGCAATTTCTGTTGCGTGTGACCAGCATGCGCGCATGCGGCGGTCGATGGCATCATTGGTTGCCTGGAACATCTGCTCCATGGCGATACCGACGACCAGGTTGCTGGTAAAGTCGATCCCCAGGCGTGAGATCGCCGTTGTAACATCCGTGATGGGCACCATAGTTCTCACCATGGGGCTGTTGGTAACCCGCAGCAGTCTTGCACTTAATGCAGGGTCTTTTGTCAGGGCTCGGGCCATGTCCTGAATGCTGGCATTTTCATCTTCAGCGATGTCCCGCACCTTCAGAGCAATTTCTGGCAGTGTTGGGAGAATCAGCTCGTCTCTGGCAATCATTCCCTCGATATCTTCTCGGGTCTGCTGGATCAGTTGGCCAGTCATGCGGGTACCTCTGCGTATGTTAAATGGTGAAACGCAGAGGACGCCGGTGCACCTGTTTGTCTGGGGCTCGCTTATCCGCGTTCGTCTTCAGTATAGAAGACTCTGCGCAGAGTGATTTTCCGGTCCCCACATTCGCCCTCGAGTGTTTCCTCGTCACTGCTTACCACGGCCAAACCGATGAATTTGCCATCACGGCATACGCGGGTGGCCAGCTCACCTTTGGCTTTACCATTGATGAGAACATCCGCCATGATGTCAGGAAGATCAGTGGCTGGTTCCACCCGATACAGGTGACGCTTACTCTTCCCTAAGTATTGCAGGCGAGCGACCACTTCCTGCCCGGTATAGCACCCCTTACTGAAGCTGATGCCGTCGTGGGCCTGCCAGTCGCAGTACTGTGGTATCCAGGCTGCGGATGATAAAGGTTGTACCCAGAGCCAGCCTGAGCTTACGTCTGCCGCGTGCCAGGCCGATTCAGAGACAAGCGGATAATTGCTGAGGTAATCGTCGGTCAGTGCATCGGGCACCCAATATTCGCAACGACCGTCTGGCCAGTTCAGTTGGCGTACATCCCCCTGACGCACCGATTTGTCGCCTGAAGCAGTGTTCAATTCGCCAATGATTCTGAGATTCTCTGTGACACTCATAGTTGCTTTGAAAAAGACGGCGTACTTTTTCAGGTGATTCACCAGAACCTCTGCCTGAAACGAAGGAAGCCGTAAAATAAATCCGGTGTCGGATCGCGCAGCGATGAAGTTAGCGATCATGCGCCCTTTTGCGTCGCAACAGGCGCCCGCCTGCCACTGCTCGCTGGTGACACTTTGCATGTCGCAGGTGAGTTGCCCCTGTAGGAATTTTTCACTGTCTGGCCCGTCTATCTGTAGCAGCGTAAACTGGCTGAGCACGGTTCTCGCCTCGCCCTGATCACTTAGGGTAGGGCTTCCGTTAGCAGGAATAAATCCCTGATCGGTGATCTGGCCGAATGTGGCGATGGTCTGAGACATGATGACTCCTTGCGGGTGGGGTAGGGACTACTGCATATGGAGGCAGAGTGTATGTGATTTCAAGGGCTGGTGTGAGACTTCGTACTGACCTTTGTTATAATGCGTCCCCCTGACAGAGGTGAATCAGAAGATGACTGAAGAAAAAGAAATTCAGGCAAAGCGGGCTATCTGGCATAGCCGCCGTGGCATGCTGGAGCTTGATGTATTGCTCTTACCTTTTGCTCAGCAACAATATGCGCAGCTGAGTGATGATGATCAGTTACGATACCGCAACCTTCTCGACAAGGAAGATCCGGATCTCTTCACCTGGTTTATGGAACATGCCGAACCTGAAGATCCCGACATGAAACGTATCGTTGATCTGGTGCTGGCGTTTGCACGCCAACCGCGCTGAGTGGATCATACGGCCGTCCGGGCTTCAGCAGCGTGTTGAAGTCCTGACCTGGCTGTCAGCAACGTTATTGCTGGTCTTTGCTCTTTTGGGAACGGCTTTCTGGGACTCGACAAATTATGCCTGGAGTCTGCTGGCCGTTGTCCCTCTGGCGCTCACGGCCCGGGCGCTCTTAACGAAGCGTGCGCCACAGCTTATCGGAAAAAACGCTGATGGTTGGTGGATGTTTAAGGAGGGAGAGAAAGTACCACTCCGGTTTCATTCCGGTAGCATTCGCCGCCGAAAACTGATTGTACTGGTTTGGGGTTTCTGGCCCTGGCAGGTGCTTGTCATAAGGCCCGACTGCTTTTTAAGTCGCGAGCCCTTCAACCACCTTAAATTCGAGTTGTATGGCAGTATCTGAACGCCCACGGTTCAGATTACAGGCTACCCAGTTCGCTGATGTATTTGGACATGAGCACGGTATCAAAGGCTCTTGGCAGTGCCTCAGGGTAGTCCCGACTGTAGTGCAGGCCACGGCTCTCTTTACGCATCAGTGCTGAGCGGATAATAACGTCGGCCACGTCAACCAGGTTACGCAGTTCCAGCAGGTCGTTGGTCACTTTGTGGTTGGAGTAAAACTCCTGAATCTCCTGACGCAGTAGTTTTACACGGTGCTTGGCCCTGACCAGTCGCTTGGTCGTACGGACAATCCCCACGTAGTCCCACATAAAGCGGCGCAGTTCATCCCAGTTGTGCGAAATCACAACGTCTTCGTCAGAATCTGTGACCTGGCTTGAATCCCAGTGTGGAACGGGGTCAGGGGCAGGGATCTGGGCAATCTGAGCTTCAATGTCTGCCGCAGCAGCCCGGGCGTATACGAGACACTCAAGCAGAGAGTTGCTGGCAAGACGGTTTGCACCGTGCAGGCCGGTACAGGCGGTTTCTCCAATGGCGTAGAGCCGATCAATATCGGTCCGGCCTGCGTTGTCAGAAACTACGCCACCACAGGTGTAGTGGGCCGCAGGGACAACCGGGATAGGGTCTTTGGTGATATCGATACCCAGCTGCAGGCAGCGATCATAAATAGTCGGAAAGTGTTCGCGTATGAACTCAGCGGGCTTGTGCGAGATATCCAGAAACAGGCAATCGGCGCCCAGGCGTTTCATTTCATGGTCGATAGCGCGTGCGACGATATCCCGGGGAGCCAGCTCGGCCCGTTCATCGAATTTATCCATAAAACGCTTACCGTTTGGCAGCAGTAGTTTGCCGCCTTCGCCGCGCACGGCTTCGGTGATCAGGAATGAACCTGCCTGGGGGTGATAGAGGCAGGTGGGATGGAACTGATTGAACTCCATATTGGCAACACGGCAGCCCGCTCGCCATGCCATGGCAATGCCGTCGCCTGAGGCACCGTCGGGGTTGCTGGTGTAGAGATAGACTTTGCTGGCACCGCCCGTAGCCAGCGCGGTTGCTTTGGCGGTGACTGCATCGACTTCGCCGGTTTTCTTATTCAGAAAGTAGCCGCCGATACAGGCGTGATGTTCAAGCCCTAGTTTGTCCCCGGTTATCAGATCAACCGCGATGTAATCATGCAACAGAGTAAGGTTCTTTCTCTCTTCTGCCTTCTGCAGAAGCGTATCAGAGATTGCATGGCCGGTAGCATCGGCAGCGTGGATAATCCGGCGCGCACTGTGCCCACCTTCCCGGGTCAGATGAAACTGATCCTCGCCATCCTTGGTAAACGGAACCCCGAGGTCGATTAACCATTGTATAGCTTCTGTAGAATTACCGACGGTGAAGCGCACGGCGGCTTCGTTACACAATCCTGCACCAGCTGTGAGCGTGTCAGCAACGTGCGCGTCGACACTGTCCTCTTCGTCGAGTACGGCAGCGACGCCGCCCTGCGCCCAACGTGTTGAACCGGCATCCATGGAGTCTTTACTGATGATCGCGACTTTCAGGTGCTCGGGCAGCGACAAGCCCAGTGTCAGGCCCGCGGCGCCGCTACCTATAATCAAAACATCAAAAGTCAGTGTCTGGCTCATGCACACAGGCTCCAGTGGTGGTAATCTCAGCTAAGCCTTCTCTCAGGCGCTGGCAAACAGGCCGCACTATAAATCGCCGGAGGCCCGTTGACAAAGAAACTCGCTCGTCACGGAACTCGTCGAATTCTGGGTGGTCTATCGGTGTGTATGTCACGAAGTGTCAAGATAATGAACTATCTGCTCTGAGACACACCGAACTTATACAGCCACTAACGGAGGGCAAGGTGTGACTCGTTCAACTAATGTTGCAGAGAAGCAACCTACAGATGCAGGTAACCAGATGACCGACCAACCAGCTTCAGACCAACAATTGGTCGCGCGGGTTCAGAAGGGTGACCGGCGGGCATTCGACCTGCTGGTGGTGAAGTACCAGCATCGTATCCTTTCTTTGGTAGGTCGGTTTGTTTCCGATCATGCTGAAGCTCAGGATGTGACGCAGGAAGCATTTATCAAAGCGTATCGGGCGCTACCCTCTTTCCGCGGAGATAGCCAGTTCTATACCTGGATGTACCGGATTGCGGTGAATACCGCTAAGAATCACCTGATCAGTCGTGGTCGTAAGACGCCGAC
Organism: Thalassolituus sp. UBA675; assembly: GCF_002297765.1. NCBI lineage: Bacteria > Pseudomonadati > Pseudomonadota > Gammaproteobacteria > Oceanospirillales > Oceanospirillaceae > Thalassolituus > Thalassolituus sp. UBA675. Next base: position 81,562 of record NZ_DBNJ01000006.1, on the reverse strand, counting down.
TCAGGACATTGACCTCGACGACGCTGCTTATTTCGCAGACGAGGCCAATATGAAAGACGTAGAGACGCCGGATGGTCTCCTTCAGAGAGATCAGCTGCGCAAGGTCGTATTTGATGCGATCGAAGATCTGCCAGACGAATTACGTCGTGCAGTGACCCTACGTGAGCTCGAAGGGCTCAGTTACGAAGAGATTGCAGAGGCAATGAATTGCCCGATAGGGACAGTAAGATCCCGAATTTTCCGAGCGCGGGAAGCAATTGAAAAGAAAATGCGGCCGTTGCTCAGCGCGACTGCATAAATGCTGGATGGGTGTAGTTTATGAAGAACCGGATAAGGGAGTCTCTGTCAGCTCTCTGTGATGGCGAGTGTGACGAGCTTGAACTGAGACGTGTATTGAATCACGTCGAAAATGATGCTGAATTCCGAGAGCAGTGGGCAAACTTCCACCTGATCGGGGCAGCTATGCGCGGTGAATCCGTTGACACCGTTGATCTCTCAAAAGGGATTTTGCAGGCCATAGAAGGTGAGCCAATGGACGAAGTTCCGGGGGCTGGTCAGGCGAGTGCTTCAACAAGTGCAGCGGCGCCTGACGTTGAAACCTCTGACGCCACGCAGCCCAAAGCGTCCGTTTTGCCGGGCTGGATGGTATCAGGTGCGGTTGCTGCTTCGGTGACCATGGCGGTTCTGTTGGGTGCGCGAGTGCTTTCCGTGCCTGACGTTACGGTTGGTTCTGCTGATATGACGCTTGCCAAGGCGGAAGCTGTTCAGTCAGTGCCTGCGGTGATGCCTCAGTCTTCTGTTGCGGCTGCTTCAGTGGCTGCTGACACTCAGATGTCTGCTGCAGAACTGGCAGAAGCTCAGGAACGCCTGAAGCAATATGTGCTCGAGCACGAAGACCAGGCCTTTGGTATGGAAACGCATCAGGCTGTGCCATATGCACGTGTCGCAAACTTTGGCCAGGACAGCGGCATCCGCGAGCGCGTCCGGGCTGAAGTCAGCGCTGGACCTGCGCCAGAGTAATTTATGCTCGAGTCGTTAAGCACCCGATGTTCCACCGCGCTTTTGGCGGTGGGGCTGACGTTCGGGGTGTCTGCGAGCGCAGGCGACCAGAAAGCGTTAAGCTTAATGTCAGACATGAGTGAGGCTGTTCGCTCTCAGAGTTATTCAGGCAGCGTAATGTTTGGGTCTCCCGCTCGCTGGGAGTCGGCCCGAATCCAGCAAACCTATCGGAACCAGGGATTGGTGCAAAGGACAGACTATCTGACTGGCCTCGAGCGCTCTCAGATTCTTGCCCACGATGAAATCGTATGTATTCACGAGGGCCAGCATCAATCGGGTATGACGCCCGACGTCATGAAGCCGTTCGGTCATAATTTCCCTTCATCTCTTTCAGCGCTCGATCAGAGCTACGATTTTGCCCTCGCCGATCTTCAATCAGAGCGTGTCGCGGGTCGCCAGACGGTTTCTATCTGGATAACCCCTGAGCGTCCTGACCGTTATGCTTACCAGATCTGGTTGGACAAGGCCTCTAAGCTGCCGTTAAAAGCTGAAATGACGAATGAACAGGGTAGAGTGCTGCGACGCTATCAGTTTGTGAGTCTGGATACAGAATTTACCATGCCAGACAACGAGTCTAGGGCTGCTGATGTCGGGCACACCCTCCAATTCAGTAAGAAAAATAGCGTTGATGTGAGTCCTGAGTCGGACTGGTTCCCATCCTGGTTGCCCAAGGGGTTTCACATCCAGCAGGCGATCGAGTCTGATGATAATATTCGCATGACCTTCTCTGACGGGCTGGCTTCATTCTCTCTGTTCGTTGATCGTGTCGGGCAAGGCAGGTCGTCCTCATCCCGTGTCAGTCGACAGTGGGGCCCGGTTTCGGCTACCGTAGAAGATATTCTTACGCAGGATGGACAGCGCGTTCGCCTGAGCGTCGTTGGGGAGCTCCCTCCTATGACGCTCGATAAAGTATTGGATTCTGCGATTCCTTCGTACTCTCTCAGTATGAAGTGAAACACGCGACTGCGGCCTCGTCCGGCGTCCTCCCGATTGTAGAAAGCTGTAAAGTAAGGTCATAAATGTGAGTCAGGAAGTTGTTCAGGTCGTCGGAACAGGTGACGATGGTATCTGGGTAGAAGGTGTTCAGCAGAGCGCCTGTGGTGCGTGCAGTGCGCGCGCTGGATGCGGACAGCATACGCTCAGTAAAATGGGCAAGCCTGTTCGCTTGTGGGTGCGTACGAACGACTCTTTCAAGGTCGGAGATCAGGTCACGGTTGTGCTTCCCTCCGGGTCTCTCGCCATCAGCGCTCTGGCTATGTACGGATTACCACTATTGGGACTTATTCTGGGGGCCGTTATCGGATTTCAGGGTGGTTCTGAGTCGCAGTCGCTTCTCGCCGGGGGGTTGGGGCTGATCCTTGGGTTGCTCGCCGCACGCCAGCTTGGCAGGAAAATGCAATCTGAGTGGCAGCCAACCGTATTGAAAAAAACACACTCTACCGCAATAAATATAAACGGAGTTTCTGAATAGCGGAGATAGCCCTCGATGAAAATGACATTGGCGATTAAACATTCGCTGAGCCTTCTGACTTTCTTTTTAGCGGTGTCGTGGACTTCGGCACATGCAGACCTTCCGGATTTCCGTGATCTGGTGAAGGAGACCTCGCCCGCGGTGGTAAACATCAGCACCGTCCAACATGCCCAACAGAAAAGTGCGTTATCCGGGCAATATGGTATGCCAGACGATATGCCAGAAATATTCAGGCATTTTTTCGGACGTCAGTTCCCTCAGGGGCCTGTGCCGCGCCGTGACAGCAACTCCCTGGGGTCTGGCTTTATCGTCTCTGATGACGGTTATATCCTCACCAACAACCATGTTGTCCAGGGTGCCGATGAAATCATCGTACGCCTGAATGACCGTCGAGAACTTGAGGCCGTACTAATTGGTGCTGACCCAAGCTCTGATCTCGCTGTGCTGAAAGTAGATGCCGATGATCTGCCGACGGTAGAGCTTGGTGATTCCGATAAGCTTGATGTCGGTGAATGGGTTGTCGCCATTGGTTCACCTTTTGGGTTTGATTATTCTGTGACTGCCGGCATTGTCAGTGCCAAAGGGCGAAGCTTGCCCAACGAAAACTACGTGCCCTTTATTCAGACTGACGTTGCCATTAATCCGGGGAACTCTGGTGGTCCTCTCTTTAATCTTGAGGGGCAGGTCGTAGGCATTAACTCCCAGATATACACGCGCTCGGGCGGCTTTATGGGGGTGTCATTTGCGATCCCGATTAATGTTGCAATGGATGTCGCAGAGCAGCTCAAGAGCAAAGGTAAGGTCAGTCGTGGTTGGCTCGGTGTGGTCATTCAGGAGGTCAATAAGGATCTGGCTGAATCGTTCGGACTTGATCGTGCTGCTGGTGCTCTCGTCGTTCAGGTAGTAGACGGTAGTCCGGCCGAGAGTTCGGGCCTGGTCAGTGGCGATATTATCGTGAAGGTGAACGGTAAGGACGTTCAGCTTTCGTCAGACCTGCCACATCTTATCGGCCGTTTACGGGCCGGTGATACCGCGAAGCTCTCGGTGGTTCGAGCAGGAAAGAGAAAGACCATTGATGTTGAAATCGGTGCGCTACCGGAGTCTGATGATATTCAATTGTCATCGAATACCCCACCTGCAGAGCGTAAGAGCAACCGGTTAGGGCTCGTCGTCAGTGATATTCCTGCCGGTAAGAGTAACGAGCAGGGCGTTGTCGTCACTGATGTGAATCGTGGTCCGGCGTCCATGTCGGGCGTGGTCCGCGGTGATGTTATTACCATGATCAATGGTCAGCGCATCAGTTCGGTGGCGGATTTTGAGCGTGTCGTTAAAGACCTGCCAAGCAATCGCAGCGTGCCGATGCGTATTGTTCGCCGGGGTCAGGCCTCCTTCATACCGCTTCGGGTGAACTGACCCGCGCATGATAGACAGGGCAGGGGCTGACAGGCCCCCGTCATTCATAGCCTTAACCCGGTCCTTCAGGTAAAATCATCCGATTGAATTCACAACCGGATGATTATTCTGTGAGCCAGCTGGACCACATTCGCAACTTCTCCATCATTGCCCACATCGACCACGGCAAATCTACTCTGTCTGACCGCTTTATTCAGGTATGCGGCGGCCTCTCCGATCGCGAAATGCAGGAGCAGGTTCTGGACTCCATGGATATTGAGCGCGAACGTGGCATCACTATTAAGGCACAGAGCGTCACCCTGAACTACACCGCACGGAACGGTGAGACGTATCAGCTCAACTTTATCGATACCCCAGGACACGTCGACTTCAGTTATGAAGTGAGCCGCTCACTGTCTGCCTGTGAAGGTGCTCTTCTGGTGGTTGATGCAGCACAGGGTGTTGAGGCTCAGTCCGTTGCCAACTGTTACACCGCGATTGAACAGGGATTGGAAGTCCGCCCGGTACTGAACAAGATGGATCTCCCGCAGGCCGACCCGGATGCCGTGGCTCAGGAAATCGAAGACATTATCGGCATAGATGCGACCGACGCAGTGCGTTGTTCCGCTAAGAGTGGTCTTAACGTCGAAGACGTGCTCGAAGACCTGGTCGCCAACATCCCTGCTCCCGAAGGGGATCCGGATGCACCGCTGCAGGCTTTGATCATCGACTCATGGTTTGACCCATACCTGGGCGTTGTATCGCTTATCCGTGTCAAGAATGGCTCAATCAAGAAAGGTGACAAAATTCGCCTGAAGTCGACCGGTAAAGACCATATTGTTGATGATGTAGGTTACTTTACGCCGAAGATGACCAAGCGCCCCGAGCTGAATACCGGTGAGGTGGGTTACCTCTGCGCCAGCATTAAAGATATTCATGGGGCGCCCGTCGGTGACACGATTGTGTCTACCAAAAACCCGGACGTTGATGCCCTTCCGGGTTTCCAGAAGGTTAAGCCGCAGGTATATGCGGGTCTATTCCCTGTGTCGTCGGACGACTACGAAGCCTTCCGTGTTGCGCTTGATAAGCTCTCACTGAATGACGCTTCGCTGTTCTTTGAACCTGAAAATTCTGATGCGCTGGGCTTCGGTTTCCGCTGTGGCTTCCTGGGTATGCTGCACATGGAAATTATTCAGGAGCGCCTCGAACGTGAGTACGATCTGGACCTTATCACTACTGCGCCGACGGTAATCTACGAAGTCGTTACCCGTAAGGGCGACGTCGTCAATGTGGATAACCCATCGAAACTACCTGATATTGGCTCCATCGATGAAATGCGTGAGCCGATCGCCGAGTGTAATATTCTTGTGCCTCAGGAATACCTGGGGAATGTTATTTCTCTGTGTGTCGACAAGCGCGGCGTACAGGTCGATATGCAGTACACCGGGAGTCAGGTGTCATTACGTTACGAAATTCCTATGGCTGAAGTGGTCATGGATTTCTTTGATCGTCTTAAATCAGCGAGCCGTGGTTTTGCTTCTCTGGATTACAGTTTCCTGCGTTTTCAGGAAGCACCACTGGTTCGTCTGGACGTTCTGGTAAACGGTGATCGTGTGGATGCACTGGCAGTGATTATGCACAAAGACAGCGTGCGTCGCCGTGGTAACCTCCTGACTGAGAAAATGAAAGAACTGATCCCTCGTCAGATGTTCGACGTAGCGATTCAGGCCGCTGTAGGCAACCAGGTGGTTGCACGTACGACTGTAAAAGCACTGAGAAAAAACGTGACGGCCAAGTGTTACGGTGGTGACGTGAGTCGTAAGAAGAAACTGCTGCAGAAGCAGAAAGAAGGTAAAAAACGGATGAAACAGATCGGCAGTGTAGAGATTCCGCAATCGGCGTTTCTTGCTGTCCTCAAAGTGGATGATTAAATATGAAACGAAACCAGCACGGTATGACAACAGCGACTGCGCTGCTATTAATTCTGATTGGCATCGTATTGCTGCGTGCCGTGATGGTCATCGTTCCTATCTATTTTGATGATACCGAAATCGGTATCGTTCTGGACAATATGGAAGAGAGCGGCAAAGTGAACGCGCGCAGCTCTGAGCGCTCAGTGAAAGATGAACTTGAGCGACGCCTCCGTAATAATAATATTCAGGTTACGACGGACAAACTGATCGTTAAACGTGACCGGAATACTCTGACCATCGACTGGACTTACGAAAACCGAGGCCACTTCCTGGCGAATATCGATTTCGTACTTACCTTCCAGCACCAGAAAGTTATCACCAGTGAATAATCCCCTGTTAAAACTCTCTCAGCGCCTCGGCTATACCTTCAGTGACGAGGCGCTGATTAACTTAGCGTTAACCCACAGAAGCCTGTCGGGAACCAACAACGAACGTCTGGAATTCCTCGGTGATTCCATCCTGAATTTTGTTATTGCCGAAGCACTGTTCCGTAAATTTCCTCATGCGAAAGAAGGCAAGTTGAGCCGCCTGCGAGCGAGACTGGTAAAAGGTGACACGCTGGCGGAGATCGCGAAAGAATTCGACCTTGGTGAATTTTTACTTCTGGGTTCTGGCGAAATGAAAAGTGGTGGGCACCGCCGTGATTCGATTCTGGCCGATGCAGTGGAGGCAATTATTGGCGCTATTTATCTGGATTCAGGGCAGACGTCTGCATCAGAACGTATTCTGGCGTGGTATGAGTCGCGGCTGAATGCACTGACTCTCGAAGACCCGATTAAAGACCCTAAGACCCGCCTTCAGGAGCATCAGCAGGCCAACCGTCTGAGTTTGCCGAAGTACACTGTAGTCAGTGTCGGTGGGCCCGGTAATGAACAGGTATTCACGGTCAGCTGTCGCATTCCACAGCAGGAAGATGTTGTCACGGCAGAAGGCTCAAGTCGCCGGGCTGCTGAGCAGGCTGCTGCTCAGGTATTTCTGAAACGTCTTGGGCTTGAGGAGTCAGCATCATGAGTACACGCACTGGTTTTGTGGCGATTGTTGGTCGTCCGAATGTTGGCAAATCTACGCTGATGAACCGGATTCTCGGCCAAAAGCTTTCTATTACATCCCGTAAGCCGCAAACGACTCGTCACCAGATTCTGGGCATTCTCACAGAAGAAGATAGTCAGATCGTTTTTGTTGATACTCCCGGGATTCATAAAGCGCATGATAAGGCGATTAATCGCTATATGAACCGCGCAGCCACAACGGCGGTAAAAGACGTTGATCTGGTGGTGATGGTTGTCGATCGGATGCGCTGGACTGATGAAGATGAAATGGTGCTCCAGACCATTAAGCAGCAGCGTGCGCCGGTGATTCTGGTCGTGAATAAAATCGATTTTGTACGAGATAAAGACGAGCTGCTTCCTTACCTCGAAGAGCTTGCTGGCAGGCACCCGTTTGATCAGATCATTCCTCTGAGCGCGAAGACAGGCCATAACGTCGAACGTATTGAACACCTTATTCGCAGCTATCTGCCTGAAAATCCATATTTTTACCCTGAAGATCAGATTACTGACCGCAGTTCACGTTTTCTTGCCGCCGAATTGGTTCGCGAGAAAATCATGCGACAACTGGGGGATGAGTTACCGTACGAAATGACGGTCGAGATTGAAGAATTTGCGCACACAGGAACGCTGATCGAAATCAGTGCGCTGATCATGGTCGAGCGTCAGTCGCAGAAGCGCATTGTGATTGGTGATGCAGGTTACCGCATAAAACAGATTGGCATCGAAGCACGCAAAGATATGGAATCACTGTTTGACTGTAAGGTCATGCTGAATCTCTGGGTAAAAGTGAAATCCAACTGGTCAGACGATGAAAGGGCTCTGAGAAGTCTGGGGTACGACGACCGGGAGATATGAAGCACTGGTGGCTACTGAAACGTGAGCCACTGGGTGGCGGCTCGGACTGGCTTTGTACCTTATTCACGAGACATAGTGGGCTGGTCAAGGTCGTTTGCCGTGATGCGCAGTTACCGGAAATACACCAGCCATGCCGTGGTGAGTGGCCTGCCAGTGGTGATCTTCCCAAACTGAAGACCTGCGAAGCAGATCCTGCGCTTGGGTTGTCCGGTGAGGCACTTGTCTGTGCTCTCTATATGGATGAGCTGCTGACGACCATTCTCCCTTTAAATGACCCTTCCAATGAGTTATTCGATTTATACTCAACCATACTTTCGAATTTAAGTAACAACGAGAGGATCGACATCTGGTTGCGTATGTTCGAACAGTGTCTTCTCAGTCATTGCGGACAGGGTATACACTGGACGCAGACGACTCATGGTGCTCCCGTCATCGCCGGAACCCGTTATCTTTTCCGTGCCGGAGAGGGGCTGATTGAAGACCCCGATGGTTGGAATGGTGAAATCCTGCTTGCCATTGCTGAGGGTGAGTTCCGTCAGCAGGGCGCTCTGGCCGTCGCTCGTCAGGTATTGCGTATTGCAATTGATTGCGCAGTTTCCAGACCGCTTATCAGTCGTGAATTATTAATACATCGTTCCTGAAACAGGATAGAAATATGACCAACACACGCGTTTTGCTTGGCGTTAATATCGATCACGTTGCGACACTCAGACAGGCTCGGGGAACCCGCTACCCAGACCCGGTTCAGGCCGCTTTTATAGCTGAGCAGGCGGGCGCGGATGGTATTACGATTCATCCTCGAGAAGATGCCCGTCATATTCAGGTTCGTGATGTCAGGATGCTCGCGGATACGCTTCAGACCCGGATGAATCTTGAGATGGCGGTTACTGAAGCCATGATTCAGCTGGCAGAAGAAGTAAAGCCCGAAGCCTGTTGTCTGGTGCCAGAGAAGCGGGAAGAACTGACCACCGAGGGCGGGCTGGACGTTCTTGCCCAGGAAAACACGATCAAGGATGCGGTCGCGCGCCTCGCCGCCGTGGGGGCTGAAGTTTCGCTCTTTATTGATGCTGATTACGAACAGATTGATGCGACGGTTCGTACCGGTGCTCCGGTGATCGAGTTACATACCGGCGGTTATGCTGATGCTGAGACTCCTGCGGAGCAGGCCCGGGAGCTTGAACGTATCCGCGATGCAGCGGCGTACGCTGCAGGTAAAGGGCTGATCGTTAATGCCGGGCATGGATTGCATTATCACAATGTCGAAGCCATCGCGCAGATCCCGCAGATGAATGAGCTGAATATTGGCCACGCGATCATCGCTCAGGCGCTTTTCAGCGGTCTGGAAGGTGCGGTGCGCGACATGAAGCAACTGCTCGTTGAGGCGCGTGCCTGAGTGGTTGATCGCCCTGTACCCGGTTGTACTGCGCCCGGATTTTCTGTAGCAGGGGGAGAAACTCTGCTTACAGCCGCTGGCGTAGGTACTGATTTACTCGCTGTGGGCCGAATTAAAGAGGCCTATGAACGACACTCCGAGCGGCTTGTAAAACGGTTATTGACGCCTGCCGAACAGCAGGTATTTTCAGAACATCCTGATCCCATAAATTATCTGGCTAAAGCGTTCTCTGCAAAGGAAGCATTGGCCAAGGCATTGGGAACGGGTATTGCCTCTGGTGTCAGTTTTCAGGATTTTTCTATTCAGCGTGATCGCGCTGGCAAACCACTGGTACACGTCAGCGGTCGTGCTGAAGAGATTATGCGATCAGTCGACGAACGGGCCCAATTATTATTGAGTCTGAGTGACGACGATGGCTGGGTTCAGGCATTTTCAGTATTGGCTTTGGTACCAGACGCATCTTCAAACTGAGCTTGCCAGTCATTGTCTCCGGCCCATTTTAATAAGCGTTCCGTTTCGGTCATCAGCACCCTGAGAAGTTCTGGATACGCTTCAGAGTTCTGTTCTTTCAGACAGGTTTCAAATGCTTCCAGTGCTGATCTCAATGCGGGGACGCCACAGTAGCGTGCTGCACCGTGTAGCTTGTGAGTTGCCTCCAGAAGCTCGGGCATTTTTTCTTCTTCCCATAGCTCCAGAATCACGTCTTTTTCTTTACGCAGCATATCGATCAGCATACTGAACATATCGGTTGCTAATCCGGGGTTTCCGTTAGCCTGATGCAAGGCCAGTTCTGTATTGAAAATGCCGGTTGCTGCCGGAGCTTCATGTCGAAGTGGCGGGCTCTCTTCGCTGTCTGCTTTAAAACCGGTCCAGCGCTCAATAATCCGTGCCAGTTGTTCCATGGATACTGGTTTCGTCTGGTAATCGCTGAAGCCGTTCGCAATTAATGCCTGACGTTCGTCGGACATCGCGTGGGCGGTGAGCGCAACGATAGGTAGATTGCGTTTACCCGGCAGCTTCCGGATGCGGGCGGTTGCTTCATTGCCTGACATCCCTGGCATCTGAATGTCCATCAGAATCAAATCCGGACAGTCACGGGTTGCCATGGCTACCGCATCAAAACCGGAGGGTGCCTGAAGAGTATTTACGCCGAGCTCATTCAGTAGTGTCACTGCTAGTTTGAGGTTTGCTTCGTTGTCATCGACGGCCAGCACTGTCGGAACTTCTTGAGGTGCTGGTGTATCGGGCGCCGCCAGTGGCTCGACATTATGCCCGCATAACTGCAACACCTGTCTGACCAGTTGTGTCTGGGTGTAGGGTGCAGTGAGCAGAGGTGTCGTTACTGTGGCGCGCATACGTTCAGGCAGAGCGTTCCTGCTGATATTCAGAACGGGAATCCCCTTACCGGAACAAATTGTCAACCACTCGTCCATTCCTCCCTGGCTGATCATATGGCGATCGCAAAAAATGATCGCGACATCCGTCTTTTTTTCACCACAGGTAACAGGAACTTCGGCAGGACTATGATATTCCTTCAGGGTTGCACCGCGTTTTTCCAGCAGCTCAATCGTATCTCGTGATGGTGCGCCGTTCGGGTTGATCAGGGCAATTTTGCAATCGGCCAGCGATTGAGGAAGTTGGGCATTTTCTTCATCAATTTCGGCTTCGATAGTAAATGAGAAGGTCGAGCCTGCACCTTCGTCACTGTGTACCCGTATATCGCCGCCCATAGCTTCGACCAGAGCGCGTGAGATAATCAGCCCAAGACCTGTTCCGCCATACTGACGGGCAATGCCAGGGTCCGCCTGAGAAAATGCCTGAAACAGGCGCGCCTGTTGTTCTGAGCTGATACCAATACCTGTATCTGCAACATCGAACTGGATACTGATATGACCGTTTTTCTGTTGAATCGGAACGACACTGATCGACACGCCGCCTTCGTGAGTAAATTTCACGGCGTTACTGCAAAGGTTGGTGAGTACCTGCTTGAGACGTAACCGGTCAGAAACGATCAGGTCAGGCATATCTGGCGAAATATACTGGTAAACCTCAATGCCTTTCGAATAAGCATTCGGTGTTAGAACCTGAAGTACCTCTTCTACAAGATCGCGGAGGTCGAAGTTTTCTGCCTCCAGAATCAATTTTCCGGCATCAATTTTGGAGAGGTCGAGAATATCGTTAATGATGTTGAGCAGGTCTTCTGAGGATCGACGAATCGTATCAACGTACTCGCCCTGGCGCTCATTTACCTGAGTTCGGGCAAGCAGGTCGGAGAAGCCAATGATGCCGTTAAGTGGCGTTCTGATTTCATGGGATACGTTGGCCAGAAACTCGGATTTTGTGCGGCTTGATTCAAGCGCATTGCGGTGCTCAATCATCAATTCGTGGTTGCGGATTTCCAGCTCATCAATGGTTTCCTGACTTTCGCGTGCAGACTGCTCCATCGAGTGTTGGTGCTCAATATTGGCTCGCTGAATGGCGGCAGCCATCGCATTGACGCCTGCGGCGAGATCCTGCAGTTCACCGGTAGAGTTAACGTGAATTCGGGTATCGAGTTTACCGCCTCGAATTTCGTTCAGGGCGTTCAGGATGTCCTGTACCGGGCCTGAGATATTACGGCTGATCCGTATGGCGAAAAACGATCCTAACAGCAGAACAACCGCGATAATTGAAAACGAGGATGCAAGGAGCTGGTATTGCATCAACCGGGTATTGCTGTTCGACAGTTCTATTTCTGCCCAGCCCAGAAGGCGCAATTCGGTATCCTGAGCCTGAGCATAAAATTGCTCTGTGAGCTGATCTGAGATCACCAGATTCTGGGCAAATATGGGAGCTTTTACCCTGACAGAGCCTGTTGTTCTGGCAAGCTGTAGCTGATTTTCCTTCAGCTCTGTGGCACTTATCCGGTCAGTTATCATACGTGGCCCCGAGTGAGCCAGTAGGTTCATCTCTTGGTCAAACATATTGACGGCACGTACGTCCCTTTCTTCGAGCATATTGTTAGCAATGTTCTGAAGAATCCCCGTGTTTCCGGTCATAACGCCGTACTCACAGGTGGGCGCCAGTTGTTTGCCCATGGCCAGGGCGCGCGCCTCGAGAAGGTCACTAAGGTCGGAAGTCCGACCAACGATAAAGAACATCCCGAGTACCAGCGATACCATGACACCGGGCAGGAGTGCCATCAGAAGGATGCGATTGCGGATGCTCCAGTTATTCATACGGGCGTGTCTGATAAAAATCCCAGAATATAGGGCAGACTGTCATGGTGCAAATCTGACATGCACTACCTCCGGCTCTTCGTTAGAATAGCGCGCCATATGCATACGCCTGATTTCCGGAGTACCTATGACTGATCCTGTTTATCCTACCATCGCAGACTGTGTTGGTCAGACTCCGCTGGTACGTTTGCAGCGGATGCTCGAAATCGATAACGGCAGTCAGGTTTTGCTTAAGCTTGAGGGTAATAATCCCGCGGGCTCAGTTAAAGACCGCCCGGCGCTGTCTATGATCCAGCAGGCGCAGGCGCGCGGGGACATTAGTCCGGGCGATACCCTGATTGAAGCAACAAGCGGCAACACAGGTATTGCGCTGGCCATGGCTGCCGCCATCATGGGGTACCGGATGATTCTTATCATGCCCGATAACGCCACGATGGAACGTCGCTGGTCGATGGAGGCGTATGGCGCTGAGCTGATACTGGTGTCGAAAGAGGAGGGTATGGAAGGTGCCCGGGATCTCGCTCTCAGGATGGAGAGCGACGGTAAAGGCGTGGTGTTGAACCAATTCGGTAATCTGGATAACCCTGAGGCGCACTATCAGGGTACCGGCCCTGAAATCTGGCAGCAGACGCATGGGCGTGTCACCCACTTCGTCAGTTCCATGGGTACAACCGGAACGATCATGGGGGCATCACGTTACCTCAAGGAACAGAATCCTGATATCCAGATCATCGGCCTGCAACCATCGGATGGTGCGGCGATTCCGGGAATACGTCGCTGGCCTCAGGAATATCTGCCGACGATTTTTGACAGTCAGCGCGTCGATACCGTGAAAGACATCAGTCAGGATCTCGCTGAAAATACGATGCGTGAGCTGGCGCGTCGCGAAGGTATCTTCTGTGGCGTTTCATCAGGCGGCGCGGTAGCTGCCGCGATAGATATTGCGCGTTCAAACCCAGGGGCAACCGTGGTGGCGATTGTCTGTGATCGCGGTGATCGTTATCTGTCATCCGGTGTCTTTACGACATCTTGAATCGAAGAAAAATGCCCCAATTTAGTGCTTCACGAGATTATCTGCCTCAGGCATTGATGCGGTTTTACTGAATAAATAATAACGGATGGAAGACGCGTGAAGCAGTCAGGAAAAGGCCGTGAACTCAGCCTGATCATCGACAATCTGAATTCTGAAGGGCAGGGAGTTGCCCGCTCTGGGCGCGATGTCTATTTTGTGCCGGGTGCACTGGTCGGTGAAAAAGTCCGGGTGCGTATGCTCGAGCGCAGTAAGAAAATCTGGCATACACAGCTACTGGGGATTGAGGGCAATGAGTCTGAAGCCCGTCGCACTCCAGACTGCCCTCACTATCAGCGCTGTGGTGGTTGTGATCTTCAGCATATGCAGTATGACGCTCAGGTTCTTTTCAAACAGAGCCGGGTCGAGCGCGAGTTCGGACGCCAGAAGGTCCCGGTCGATAGCTGGGCAGCTCCCCTTACCAGTGAGGAGTGGCACTACCGGCGCAAGGCGCGTCTGGGCGTACGCTTCAGTAAAGAGCAGCAGAAGAACTTTATTGGTTTCCGCGAGGCTGCGAGTTCTCACCTCACCGACATCGATCGTTGCATTGTGCTGCCTGATCATCCTGCACTGGGCTGGTCCGAGTGGCGTCAGGTGATCAATTCACTTGAGGCTGCTTCACTGATTACGCAGATTGAGCCGCTCTTGGCAGACAGTGCTTTGGTATTTATCCTTCGGGCGCTGAAGCCGCTCTCTGGAAATGATCATCAGGTTCTGATTCAGACCTTTGAGCGTTGGCAGGCAGGCTCTGATTTGCCTTTGCAATTATGGGTACGCACAGAGAAACATGCTTCACCTGTGGCTTTGTGGCCGGATAACCCCGACGAAATATGGCACGAAGTTGATGGTCTGAAGCTGCGTATTCAGGCCGACGACTTTATTCAGGTTAACCGCAGCATCAACCAAAGCATGGTGGCTCAGGCGCTGAAGTGGTTGGAACCGGCAGAAAATGAACAGATCTGGGACTTATTTGCCGGGCACGGAAACTTCTCTATGCCCCTGGCAAAGCGCTGCAAACAGGTTATTGCCGTCGAGGGCCAGCAGGCTATGACGGACAGCCTTCAGGCGCAGGCAGAGAAATTGGCCCTTTCTTTGCAGACCAAGTGTGCTGATCTATCGGCATCAGGCACCCTTGAATCACTACCTGAGCCTGATGCTGTGTTGCTCGATCCGCCACGCGCTGGTGCAGACACAGTCATGACGGAGCTGATTCGACGAAAAGTTGGCAGGATTCTTTATGTATCCTGTGATCCGGCGACTCTGGCACGGGATCTCGCACAACTGGTACCCGCGGGTTATGAGGTTATTAAGGCAGGAATTATGGATATGTTCCCGCAGACGCATCATGTCGAAACCATGGTGCTACTGAAGTATCGGGGAAAATAATGGTTAAGGTACGCGAAGATCATCCACTGTTGCATGACGGTTCACTGGATATAGATCGCTGGTTAGAGGAAATTTCTCATACTTCTGATCTGCACAATCCCGAGGAATTGCGTGAAGCGCTGGAGCTGGCAAAGAAGTTGTCAGACGAAGCGATTGCAAACCGCACATACTGGTCGATTGACAGCGTCCAGATGGGTATCGAAATGGCGCAGACATTGATTGATCTGCGCCTCGATAATGCGTCGATCATTGCGGCGATTCTTTATCGTGCTGTCCGTGAAGGTCGTCTTGCACTTCAGAAAGTAGAGCGACAGTTTGGCCAGGAGGTCGCGAAATTAATTGAGGGTGTGCTACGGATGGCTGCTATCAGCGCTATCCAGAATTCCAGCGATGAAGTGGTACTCGGTCAGCGTCAGGCGCAGGTAGACAATCTGCGTAAGATGCTGGTGGCTATGATTGATGATGTCCGTGTCGCACTGATTAAGCTGGCAGAAAGAACATCAGCCATTCGCGCTGTAAAAGATGCGCCCGAAGAAAAGCGACGCAAAGTTGCAGAAGAAGTTTTCAATATATATGCACCCCTTGCACATCGTCTTGGTATTGGTCATTTAAAGTGGGAACTCGAAGATCTTTCTTTTCGTTACCTGCAGCCGGATGCCTATAAAAAAATTGCCTCTCTAATTGATGAAAAGCGACTCGCGCGCCAGGACTACATCGATAGTGTTGTTAAGACATTGCGCGATGAACTGACTGCCGCAGATATTCACTGTGATGTCTACGGCCGGGCTAAGCACATCTACAGTATCTGGCGGAAGATGAGCCGGAAGAATCTCGATTTTTCGAAGATTTATGATATTCGGGCAGTGCGGATTCTGGTGCCAGAACTCAGGGACTGCTATGCAACCCTGGGGATCGTACACTCACTATGGCGGCATATTCCGAACGAATTTGACGACTACATTGCGAACCCCAAAGAGAACGGATATCGCTCCTTGCATACTGCGGTGATCGGCCCTGAAGGCAAAGTCCTTGAAGTCCAGATCCGCACGAATGCGATGCACGAAGATGCAGAATTGGGTGTTTGTGCGCACTGGTTATATAAGGGCACAGACATCAGTGCAAAAGATCAGGGCTACGAGCAGAAAATTGCCTGGCTGAGACAGGTGCTCGAGTGGCAGGAAGATCTGGATGACTTACCGCGATTCTTTGGTGAATTGCGCAGTGATATTAACCCTGACCGTATATACGTGTTTACCCCAGACGGTCACGTCGTTGACTTACCGACTGAGGCTACCCCGGTCGATTTCGCCTATAGGGTTCATACTGAAGTCGGTAACAAATGTCGGGGCGCGAAGGTCGATGGCCGTATCGTTCCTCTCACGTATCGACTGAATACGGGCGAGCAGGTAGAAATTCTTACACATCCAGCTGCACATCCAAGCCGGGATTGGTTATATCCGGACTCAGGGTATATTCATACTGCGAGAGCCCGGGCAAAAGTAGCGCACTGGTTCAAGCTTCAGGACCGCGACAAAAATATCGAAGAAGGGCGCCAGCTTGTCCTGCATGAAATGGACCGTCTGGATCTCGTCGATGAACCGCTTCACGATGTCGCACGCCAACTTAATATGAAAGCGGTTGAAGACATGTTTGCCGCAGTCGGTGCGGGTGATCTGCGTCTTGGTCAGATTATTCATCAGTTGCTCAAACAAGCGGACACCAATACGCATCGCCAGCAGGAGTTACCACTGCTGCGTCGTCACGAAGCCTCAAAGTCAGATGCAGCCGATGATGTATTTATTGAAGGGGTTGGTAACCTCATGACGCAGATGGCGCAATGCTGCCACCCCGTGCCGGGCGATGATATCCGAGGTTATGTGACTATCGGTCGTGGGGTCACGGTCCACCGTAGTGACTGCGAAAACCTGCTGCATCTTGCAGCGGTAGAATCGCGTCGCGTGCTGCAGGTGAGCTGGGGGCGCCGCCCTGGCAAATTGTATCCGGTAGAGATGGTCATCAGTGCCTATGACCGGACTGGCCTGCTCAGTGATGTCAGTGCGTTGCTTGCAAACGAAAAAGTGAATGTTGTTGCGGTGAATACGCGCTCGGATCAGGGGGACAATACTGCCTCCATGAGCCTGACTGTCGAAGTGGATAGTCTTGAGCGACTCGCACGGGTCATGAATAAAATTGAGCAACTTCCGAATGTAGTGAAAACCCGTCGCGTGCGGGCAGGAAGCTGAAATGGCTTTTTCTGTAAAAGACCTGACTTACGTAATGAGTCGTCTGCGTGATCCTGACACGGGTTGTCCCTGGGATATTAAACAGGATTTCGCCTCCATCCTTCCGCATACACTGGAAGAAGCGTATGAAGTTGCTGATGCCATTGAACGTGAAGATTGGTCGCATCTCGAAGAAGAGTTAGGGGACCTACTTTTTCAGGTCATCTTTTATGGTCAGATGGGCAGTGAAAAACGATACTTCAGTCTGGAAAGTATTGTTGATCGTCTTGTTGCTAAGTTAATCCGTCGCCACCCGCATGTTTTCCCAGAGGGAACCATCGATAGTCATCGAGCGCCCGGCGAGGACCCGGACGAAGAATGGATTAATCAGCGTTGGGATGAAATAAAAGCGGAAGAAAAGGCTCTGGCACCGCAGAATACAGAGAAGACTTTGCTATCAGACGTACCTGTCACTCTGCCCGCAATCACGCGCGCTGTTAAACTTCAGAAGAAAGCATCGTCTGTTGGATTTGACTGGCCTCAGAAAGATCCCGGGGTTGTCGATAAAATCCGGGAAGAGCTTGATGAAGTTATCGTCGAATTAGATGCGGGTAATAATGCATTACTGGAGAAAGAAATCGGGGATCTTCTTTTTGCCGTTGTGAATCTTGCACGGCATCACAAAATAAACCCTGAGGTGGCGCTGCGTGGCACTAACGAGCGATTCCAGAAACGATTTGATGTTGTTGAGGAGGCCTCGACCATCGCCGGTGGTTGGGAGAACATGACCCCCGACAGCATGGAATCCGCCTGGAAGAAGGCCAAGCGACTTACTGATTGAATTTACTCAGAGCACAGAAAGCAGCCTTAAGCTGCTCTCTCTTCTGTACTTAATTTGAAGCCTGATTAATGTCTGTCTTCAGACAGCACTTCCCGGTACTTGCGTGCTAACTCAAGAAAGCGAGGGGTCAGCCCAATATCTTCATACAGAGGAAAGCCATCCTCGTCTTCAGCAACCACCTTGTCCCCCGCGATGTAAGGAAAGCCCGACGCCATGTCATCCAGTGCAGCGCTGATCAGGTCCCGCAGAATCTGTTCCTTCGACATTGAAGGGAACATTTCAGCCAGCGCCTCAATACGGGCAGCGTCATTAACACTTAACGGCAAAGAGTAGCTTTCCTCGGTCAGTTCAGCTCCAAACTCAGAAGCCCAGTGTTGCATTAGTTCATTCACTTTCACGTCATACTCCTCACGCTATTGCCTATACTGTTCTGGCAATAAAGTTATGGCAAAAGTTTCTGTTTTTTTCATCCTCTTCTGGAAACTTTGGCAGGGAAATAAATCTGAGCGATGGCGAGCGACCGCAGTGGCCTTGAGTTTCCGCGGATTTAGCGCACACTGAAGTATCCACTTTTTACAATCTACTTACGCCGTCAGGGCAAATCAGAACCGGTCAGCACGCTGTGTGGGCCACAGGGAGATGATAATGAAAGAACTCGACGCGCTGCTTCGCGATAAAGTAAGAATGCTGGGAAACGCGCTGGGCAATACCATACGTAATGATCTCGGTGAAGACACGCTGGCCCAGATCGAGACGATCCGTAAGCAGGCTAAACGCGCCCGTACCGGTGATGAAAACGACCGGGATAAACTGCTCGATCTGCTTAAAGGATTGTCTGATGATTCTCTGGTGCCGGTGGTACGGGGCTTTAATCAGTTTCTTAACCTGGCCAACCTTGCTGAGCAACAGCACGGCATCAGCTGGCGGCGGGAGGATGTCGGTGAAGAGAGCACCGATACCATGTTCCCTGACCTGATTAAACGCCTTGTTGAGGCCGGAATCGAAGGCGAAGATCTTACCTCCAAAGTGGCAGCGGCTAATGTCGAGCTGGTACTCACCGCACACCCTACGGAGGTCACTCGCCGTACCCTGATCCAGAAATACGATGAGCTGTCGCACCTCCTGCAGCAGCGTGATGATCTTCATGACGAACATCCATCACTGGCCTCGATTGAAGAACGTATCTCCCGATTGATTAACGAAATCTGGCACACCGATGAAATTCGAAAAGTTCGTCCGACGGCGGTTGATGAAGCCAAATGGGGCTTCGCGGTCATAGAAAACTCTCTCTGGTATGCCATTCCCGAAATGCTACGCAGCATGAATATAGATTTGATGGAAAGAGGCGCTCCCGCCTTACCGTTGGACGCTGTGCCCGTGCGCTTTTCGTCATGGATGGGGGGAGATAGGGACGGGAACCCGAACGTTACTTCGACCGTCACTGAAGAAGTGCTGTACCTGGCTCGCTGGATGGCTGCTGACCTTTATCTGAGAGATATCGAGCACTTGGGTAGTCAGCTCTCTATGTATGCTGGTACTCCTGAATTTAAAGCAAAGTATCCGAGTCATGAGCCATATCGTGAATGTCTGCATGGTTTGAGAACCCGCCTGGAAAACACCCGGGAATGGGCGCAGGCAAATGTTGATGGCGAAGTCTGCGAGCTTGAACCTCTGCTTGACGACGCTGAATTGGTCGAACCGCTACAGGCCTGCTACGACAGCCTTGTAGGGAGCGGACTGAAATCCATCGCCGATGGTGACCTGCTCGATACTTTGCGCCGTTGTGCCTGTTTTGGACTTGCACTTGTTCGTCTTGATGTCCGCCAGGAATCAACCCGCCACAGTGCCGTACTCGCAGAAATCTGTGATTTTTATGGTTGGGGTGATTACCTTGAATGGTCTGAAGAAAAGAAACAGGAGTTTTTATTAAAAGAGCTGACTTCCCGGCGCCCATTGATCCCCGAGTTCTGGGAGCCGTCTGATGAGGTTGCGGAAGTATTGGCGACGACACGCATTCTGGCGCAGCCGATTGGTCGAGGGGTGTCCTGCTATATCATTTCGATGGCCAGTGAACCGTCTGATATTTTATCCGTCGCACTGTTGTTACAGGCCTCTGGTGTCCGTCACAAATTACCTGTAGTGCCTTTATTTGAAACCTTGTCTGATCTTGAGCAGTCAGGCCCGCGAATGGAAAAGCTGTGGCAGGTTCCCTGGTATAGGGAATACAGCGAATGCCGTCAGCAAGTCATGATTGGGTACTCAGATTCTTCCAAAGATGCAGGTCAGCTTGCCGCGGTCTGGGCTCAGTATCAGGCACAGGAGATTCTTTCCCGCGTCGCCGACGAACAAGGATATTCACTGCGATTATTTCATGGTCGGGGTGGTACGGTCGGTCGCGGAGGTGGCCCTGCTCATCGGGCAATTCTGGCTCAGCCTCCCGGATCTGTGCGCGGAGGGCTGCGGGTAACTGAACAGGGTGAAATGATACGTTTTAAATTCGGTTTGCCCGAAATCGCCGAGAGAAACCTTAAAATCTATATATCTGCTGTGCTTGAGGCTAACCTTTTACCGCCTCAGGCGCCTGTCAAAGAATGGCGGGATACCATGAGCGAGTTAGCAGAGGTTGGTGTGGGGTCGTACCGCGCTATGGTACGGGATAATCCAGACTTCGTGAGTTATTTCCGTGCTGCTACCCCCGAGCAGGAACTGGGGAAATTATCGCTTGGAAGTCGCCCTGCAAGAAGACGTTCCGGTGGTGGAATTGAAACCCTGCGTGCGATTCCATGGATTTTTGCCTGGACTCAGATCCGTTTAATGTTGCCGGCATGGCTAGGAGCAGATAGCGCACTGGAAGATCAGATACAGCGTGGCAAGCTCACGATGTTACGGCAGATGTATTGTGAATGGCCATTTTTCAGAACCTATATCGATATGCTTGAAATGGTACTCTCGAAAGCAGATACGGCGATCGCAGGTTACTACGAAGCGTTACTGGTTGAACCCGATATGCAGCCACTCGGGAGTCTGTTGCGACAGCGCCTGGGTGATGTGACCGCACTGGTATTACAGGTGAAAGAGCAAAGCGAATTATTGGAGCACAATCAGAGTCTGCAGCAGTCGATGCAGGTACGTGATCCATACACAGATCCTTTGCACTATCTTCAGGCGGAATTGCTCTACCGTGAGCGCCAGTCCGCTGATGTGGTCAGTACAGAAGTAGAAAAAGCTCTGATGGTAACCATGGCCGGCATTGCTGCCGGCATGCGGAATACGGGCTGATTGCCCGTATTCTCTGGCTCTCAGAAGGCCTCGACCAAGGTCGTGCTGGTTGTACAGGTGATTTCATCTAGAATCACTTGAGCAATAGCTGGCTAAAGAGTAAGGTTAGGCCTATTTTTCTCTCTGGCTGATCAAATTTTAAACAATAATGAACAGTCCAGTACCGATTTTGTTTATCGAGGAGCAGGCTCATGCGCGTCATTCTTCTAGGGGCTCCGGGTGCGGGTAAAGGTACCCAGGCCCAGTTCATCTGTGAAAAATTCTCAATCCCCCAGATCTCAACAGGGGATATGCTGCGAGCTGCAGTAAAGGCAGGTAGTGAACTTGGCCTTAAAGTGAAAGAAATTATGGAAACAGGTGGGCTGGTATCTGACGAGATTATTATTGATCTGGTAAAAGAGCGTATCCAATCTGACGATTGTGCCAATGGTTTCCTGTTTGATGGTTTTCCTCGCACGATCCCTCAGGCTGAAGCCATGATCGAAGCTGGTGTTGATATCGACTATGTTGTCGAAATTGATGTCGACGATGAAGAGATTGTTAAGCGTCTGAGCGGTCGTCGCGTTCACCCGAACTCTGGCCGTGTATACCACGTGATATACAACCCTCCAGTAAATGAGGGAAAAGATGATGAAACTGGTGAAGATCTGATTCAGCGTGATGACGATCAGGAAGATACAGTGCGCAAGCGTCTCTCTATATATCATGACCAGACAGCTCCACTGGTAAGTTTCTATAAGAAACTGCGTGAAGAGAAGGGCGAGTCGGCTCCGGAATATGTTCACGTTCCGGGTGTAGGATCTTTGTCTGATATCACTGAAAAAGTAATGAGCGCCTTAAGTTAAGTTCTCAGATTACTTTTATAAAAGGAGCCGAAAGGCTCCTTTTTTGTTTCTGTACGTAAACTTCTGAGCTTGAACACAATACCAGTCTTAGTTCTTCCCCAGGGTAATGTACCGCCTTATTTGATTATACGGAGATACTCGTCCATTACGGGTACGTATTCATCAATTAATCGGAAGCAAATGATTTACAAGCGGTCAGTGAGTTAACTGCAATCCATTCTGGTGCATTCTGGTCGTCAATGATCTGCTCATGGCCCAGAAATATTTTTCTTGTTTGATTAAGTGTCTCGCTCTGAAATCTCCTCATTTGGGCCAGATATGCATTCTTATTTTAAAAAATCGAGGATTTTTTTGTTTTTTTTATGAAAAATACTATTATTCCGTCGGTTACTTTATATACTGTATTGCAGTATGAAGATTTACTTATGCGAATTATCGCTAAGAAGTAAGTCCACAACGAATCGGGGAATCACTGATTATCAGCCCCACCGCTTTTATAAACAGGTAAGTAAAAGAGGAAATACCTATGGCTAAAACTAAAGCACCTGCCAAGCGCGGCCGGAAGCCTGCGGCGAAAAAGCCGGTTGAGTCTGCGGTACCTGCTGCTGTGGCAAAGGCAACGAACGCCGTTGAAAAAGCGGTGGCAGCTCAGTCCAAGCAGAAAGAACGTGTCACTGCCGCTGAAACTAAGCTGAAGCAAGCAAAAGTGAAAGCTGCTGGTCCAAAGGCCACTGCCGCGACTAAGCGTTCAGTAGCGACTGCTACTAATGCGGTCAAAACTCAGAAAGAGAAACTCTCTGAATTGACGCAGAAGGTTGCTGAAGCCAAGAAAGACCTCAAAATTGCAGAACTGAAAGCCCGCATTGAAGCGACTGCTGCGAAGGCTGAAGAAACTGTTAAAAGTTATGCTAAGACACTGGCTGATAAAGCAGAGGCCGATCTCGAGAAAGCTCTGACTAAATTTGCTACTCAATGGCGTAGCAAGCGCGATAAACAGGACGCCCGTAAAGTTAAAGCTCGCACTACTGCAGAGAACAAAAAAGTAGCTACTGCTTCTAAGAAAATAGAATCTTCGATTAAAGCACTTGAAGCTAAGCCAGCGGCCAAACGTGGTCGCCCTGCAAAAGCGGCTGCACCAGCGAAAGCAACGACTGCTCCGAAGAAGCGCGGTCGTCCTGCTAAGGCGACAGCACCAGCAAAAGCTGCACCGAAAAAGCGCGGTCGCCCAGCTAAAGCGGCTACAGCAACTAAGGCAGCTACCACCGCAGCGCCAAAGAAGCGCGGTCGTCCAGCTAAGGCGACTACAGCCAAAGCGGCACCTAAAAAAGCAGCTGCTAAGAAAACAGCAGCCGCTAAGCCGGCGGCAGCACCTAAGAAACGGGGTCGTCCAGCTAAGGCAGCGACGACAGCAGTGAAAGCACCTGCTAAGCCAGCGGCAGCAAAGGCAGCGCCAAAGAAGCGTGGTCGTCCACCTAAGGCAGCAGCTTCGAAGCCAGCAGCGCCAGCACCAGCCCCAGCTGCTGAAGAGAAGAAAGATTCTTCAGAATCTTAATTCTCCGCTTTGTGAAAGAACCCGGCTCGTCCGGGTTTTTTTATGCCTGACGTTCCTCGCTGTCCGACAGTGAGCTGCGGCATTCTCCCGCTGAATCCTGATATACTCCCCGCATCATTGATCGGTGGTATTCAAATGTCTGTAATTCTCACAATCGACGCATCTTCCTCACTCTGCTCTGTTGCGCTGAATATCAACGGCGAACTGGTCTGGAATACAGAAGAACAGCCAAGACGTCACGCCCAGCGTCTGCTCCCGATGATAGACGATATTCTGGCTGATTCAGGTATTTCCAGGCATCAGCTTGATGGTCTGGCGTTTGGTCGTGGCCCAGGGTCATTTACCGGAATACGGATTGCCGTATCTGTGGCACAGGGGCTTGCTTTAGGATTAGATCTTCCTGTCTGTGGTGTATCGTCTCTTGAGACTGTAGCACTCGCTGCTGCTTCAAATGATGAGACTGCAAGCAAGGTGCTTGCGATTATGGATGCACACATGGGAGAGGTGTTCTGGGGGCAGTTCGACGTTATAGATGGAATGACTCAGGCCGGTGGTGTTGAGCAGGTGGGGTCACCGGAATTATGCCTGACGCAGGCAAGTGAATTCGGAGGGCTGCTTGCTGGTGATGGCCTCAGCTTAGCGCCTTTTAGTGAGTTGAATTCAGCATACGCAACGATTCAGCCGGAAGCTCGCGTCATGGCAGCACTGGCGGACCGGGAATGGAATAATGGCAATTTCGGCTCACCCGATAATCAATTACCGGTATATCTGCGTAACTCTGTTGCATGGAAAAAGCTGGATGAACAGCCAAGCCTTCTGAAGCGAAATTAACATAGGAAGTTATTACCCGTGGATCTACTCGAAATTATTGTCCTTGCAGTATTACAGGGCCTGACCGAATTTCTTCCAATCAGTAGCTCTGCGCATCTGATTCTGCCTTCCCGCATGTTGGGTTGGGAGGATCAGGGGCTCGCATTTGATGTGGCTGTTCATGTTGGAACACTCGCGGCTGTTATTATCTATTTCCGTGCAGAGATTATACGTCTGTTACAGGGCTGGTTAACGACCGGCTTTACCCGACACCCCAATGCCGATGGGCGGCTGGCGTGGTACGTCGCGTTGGCAACTATTCCGGCAGGGCTTGCTGGTTTATTGCTGAACGACTGGATTGAGGTGAATCTTCGTTCTACGGCGGTAATAGCAGCGACTACCATAGGCTTTGGCATTCTTTTGGGGGTTGCGGACCGGGTCCGGCACGGCCGAGCAGGCTTAGGGGAGATGACACTCCTGATGGCGATGGTGATCGGCGTAGCTCAGATATTCGCATTGATACCTGGCACATCCCGATCGGGTATTACCATTACTGCGGCGCTTCTGATTGGCATGCAGCGTGTCGATGCCGCGAAGTTTTCATTCCTTCTGTCGATTCCATTAATTCTTGCAGCGGGTGGTTTAAAGACGTTGGAGTTGGCAGAGCAGTCGACCGCTGTTGACTGGCAGTCGCTGATATTAGGTATTGTTATTTCTGCGGTCAGTGCGTGGATTTGTATCTATTACTTCCTCGCCTTCATTAACCGCATTGGCATGATGCCATTTGTAGTTTATCGATTAATTCTTGGCGCTGTTCTGCTTCTGTTTTTCGTATAAATATGACCGAATTATACTGCGCTTCTGATTTTGCTCCTCACCTGCACGAG
Organism: Thalassolituus sp. UBA675; assembly: GCF_002297765.1. Lineage (NCBI taxonomy): Bacteria > Pseudomonadati > Pseudomonadota > Gammaproteobacteria > Oceanospirillales > Oceanospirillaceae > Thalassolituus > Thalassolituus sp. UBA675. The sequence continues at coordinate 56,261 of NZ_DBNJ01000006.1, read as the reverse complement.
TTCGCCGACGCGTTTGGATTAGGTGTCTCAACAGCGAACATGCCTCAGAATACGGAGTATCACCTTCATCATGATGGGCATGCTCTGGCCCTGGTTCGTGGAGATTCCCCGAAGACCAGAGTCGTGGTTGATTTTTGCGCTGGCGCTACAGCGCACAGACGTAAGTTCGGCGGCGGAAAAGGGCAGGATATAGCAAAGGCGGTCGGTGTCAGTGCGGCCTATATTCCTACCGTGGTCGATGCTACCGCGGGCCTTGGACGCGACTCTTTTGTGCTTGCGACACTGGGCTGTGACGTCACGGCTATTGAGCGTCAGCCTGTCGTTGCAGCGCTGCTTCAGGATGGTCTGGGTCGCGCCCGCCTGGATCATGAAGTCGCAGAGATTGTTGGTCGTATCCGCTTAGTTCATACGTCTGCTCATCAGTGGCTTGCTGCACAGGCCAAGAACTCAGTTGATGTCGTCTATCTGGACCCTATGTTTGACCATGACCCCAAGCAGAAGGCGGCTGTCAAAAAAGATATGCAGGCATTTCGTGAGGTTGTTGGTCAGGACACCGATTCTGATGACCTGTTGGGGCCGGCATTAAATGCGGCGCGGTGTCGGGTCGTAGTGAAGCGTGCGCGAAAAGCGCAGCCCCTTGCAGGGCGTGCGCCTTCATACAGTATTACGGGTAAGTCGAACCGGTTTGATGTGTACGCTCTGGCCAGAGTAGAGGCTCCGGCCTGAGAGGCATCAGCCTTACAGGCTGATCAGGATCGTCTGCCTGAGGTTGGCATCCAGCAGATTTTCCAGTATTGCCATCAGCGGATTCAGGTCTTCGTCGAAAGACAACATGTCGTCCTCCCCACAACTGATCATACCGCTCTCAATCAATTGACGTATAAGTGCACGGAACAGAGCTTTATCAAAGAACTCAGGCGCGTTAATTCCGTACAGCAAGCTCAGACGTTGAGCCAACAGTGTCGATTGTTCTTCCAGCTGTTGCGCCGTCAGGTTTCCACTGCCCTGATGCTTCAGGCGGGAAATCGACAGGAAATAACGCTGCAGCGTTTGTGAAATCGGGTCTGCCAGACTCTGCAGCATCGGCAGGTTGTCGCCATCAATGCGGCAATGATAACAACCGTCACTCACTTCCAGATAGCCGCGCTGCTCCAGTACATCCAGCCAGCTGTTAACAGCTTGTTCGAGAGTGTCTTCTGTCCAGTGAAGGAAGAGTTCTGCTTTCAGGAATGGATACAGGGCCTGACAACTTTCGAGGATATCCGCCTGAGTGCAGCGACGATTATTGAGTAGCAGGCATGCAATCAAAGATGGTAGTGCAATGATGTGGAGAACATTGTTGCGGTAGTACGTCAGGGTAACCGCCTGGCGCTCATTCGTCTGAATCAGGTCGCCCATGTCGTGCTTGCTACGGGAAACCGATCCAAGCTCTTCGGCGTGGGCAAGCCAGTCGCTCGCATGTCCGTCAGGTAAAACCGTCATATCGGAATACGGAACCATGGCCAGCAGGTCACGATAGGCTTCCATATGACGCATCAGCTGATTTTCATCCATGGCCTGGCGGGGCGACGCAAGAATAGCGAGTGCGATCAGGTTGATAGGGTTAACCGAGGCTGCGCGGTTGATTTCGGTGACAACGGTAGTGGCCAGCTCATCAACCAGTTCCGGTGCCCAATCAGGGCGATAGTTACATGCTTCGTAGTCCTGATTACTCCAGCCTGGGTGACGCTCTTCAAGGTATGGTGAGAGATGTATCGGTTCGCCAAAGGTAACGTTGACCTTACCAAACGACTTCTTGAAAGAACGCAATGTGCCCAGTACGTCGAGAAGGCTTTCCTTCTTTTTCGCTTTTCCGCGCAACTCACCAAGATAGCTCTTTTCTTCGAATACTTTTTCATAACCCGTATACACAGGCACGAACACCATTGGCTTTTTTGAGTCGCGCAGGTATGAGCGAACCGTCATTGCAAGCATCCCGGCTTTCGGGCTGAGGGTACGGCCGGTACGGGAGCGGCCACCTTCGACGAAATATTCTGACGAATATCCATGGGTAAATACCGAGTGCAGATATTCATCAAAGACGGCTGCATACAGCGGATTACCACGGAAAGTTCTGCGCATAAAAAATGCACCGCCGCGGCGGAGTATCGAGCCAACCACTGGCATATTGAGGTTAATACCCGCAGCAATTTGTGGAAGCTGTAGGCCATGGTGGTAAAGAACGTAAGACAGTAATAGATAATCGATGTGGCTTCGGTGGCAAGGAACATAGACGACAGTGTTGTCTTTGCCGACTTCTTTTACCTGCTCGATATTGTGGATAGCCGTGCCGTTGTAGATTTTGTTCCACACCCAAGTCAACAAAATATCCAGGAAACGAACGTTGGTATACGAAATATTTGAGGCAATTTCATCCGCGTATTTAAGAGCTCGCTTTCTCAGCTTCTCGCGTTTTAAGCCGTTCTCTTTCATTTCACTTTCAATGGCGTGACGGACCATTGGGCGATTCGGGATCTGATGAACCAGTGTGCGTCGGTGAGACAGTTCTGGGCCCAGTACCGATTTTGTTACCTTGCGATTGTGAACACGCAAAACACGGGCGAGTTTACGGGCGACCAGCTCCGGGGAGGTTTCGCCTCCCGCCAGTTCGCGTAACGACAGGGGCTCGGAGAAATGAACAAAGGTATTACGCCCGTTAAACAGAATCGCAAAAAAAGTCATCACGCGGCCGCCTAGGCTACCTGCATTCTGCAGCCAGATACGAAGGAAAGAACGTTCGCGCTCCGGTGAACGTCCCCACATAACCCGCACGGGCATCACCTGAATGTCACGACTGTCATCCGCAAGCATCCATTCAGCTTGTCTCTTCAGATGACGGGGAATTGTAGCGAGCCCATCTTTGCGGAATGGATTTCCGGGGCGGCGATAAATGCCGAAATAAGGATTGCCAGGTAAGGTACCATTCAGCCGTTGCTGAAATGGTGCCTGCCAACCACGCTCGGAGACTTCTTTGTTAATAACAATCTGCTCGGCATATGAGGGATAGAGCATGGCGTAAATAACGGGCTGCACTGGGTCCAGTTCGATCTTGTCTTTATCAGCACCAATAATCTTTGTCTTGACCAGCTTATAAAGCAGCTTCTGTTGCCACTGATTGATTCGGATACGTAATTTTCGGATGACGCTCATAGATGAACCTGTAAAAAAGAACCATTTCAGGCGGCGGATTATATGTTATCCACGTGACAATTACTGGTGCTGTACCGCCAATTAATAGTGCGGTGGTGGCGGTTCGTCCGCTGGATTTGCAATCCCGCTGTCGGTTGTCTGGATTTGCTCCATGCGCCGATACATATGCTGCAGTGCTTCTTTTGCTAACCGGAACTCTGCTGATATGGTCGCAAGTTCTTTATTCAGAGTCTCCACCGTATCCTCGAGATATGTAATCCGCGTTTCAAGTTGAGTGACTCTTTCGGCCGCAGGCGGCAATTTATTTTCCATGATTGCAGTCTCCATGCGCTATCGTGTTGATTTTTTTGGTTAATTGGGCTTTCATAGCCCACTTGTCAATGGTCTGCGACGGTATTTTTACGTATATCGGGCATCCCGTCTCTGGCCGGCATAATAACAACGAGTGATTCGGGATAACACATGGGTAAGTTAATGGTTCGTAAATTAATCGTAGCAGTCGTATTTGCAGTAATAGCGCCGTTTGTTGTCGTCGCGCTGATTGCAGGTCTGGCTAAAGATATTCAACTGGCTGGTGGTGCTGCCACTAGCTTCTCTACTCTGCTGAACTCAGAAGGCATGGCGGTCGCACTGATTGTTATGGCAATTCTGGCATTCATCATCAGCTTTGTGTCTGCTCAACTGGTTCCGGCGCGTCGCCGTCGCCAGCGCAGCAGTGGCACTATGGTTGAGAGTGACGTAGAAGATGGCCGTGAGCGTGGCGTCGTTAAGTGGTTCAACGTGAAGAAAGGCTTTGGCTTTATTACCTGGGACGAAGGCGAGGATGTGTTTGTTCACTTCCGCTCTATCCGTGGTCAGGGGCATCGCTCCCTGACCGAAGGTCAGCGCGTTAAGTTCAGCGTTGTTCGTGGTGAGAAAGGCCCTCAGGCGGAAGATGTATCGGCGATACGCTGAGTCTGATGAGTATAAAAAAGCGGCTTGAAGCCGCTTTTTTTGTATCTGTCTTCAGCCCTGATATGGGCTACTGGATCTTCTCTCGATGAAGCGAGAGCTCGTCGCAGCTCTGCGACTCGCACAGCCAGCAAAGCGTAATTTTCAGATGAGACCAGAGCATAGGCTTACCTCCTTTCTATAACTGCAGTATAGACAGGAGGTTGTACTGTGCTCTGCACTGACCTGAAAGTCAGGCGACTAAGCCAACCAATCTCAGAGTTTCAGAAGAGATTTAAGCAGTCGTGGGTTCGCTACTGCAATGTTGGCTGGTGCAGAAACACGCGGTGCGCCATCAATGGCTGCAAGCAGGCAGCCCGCTTCTGAGGTCAGAAGAGTGCCGGCATTCAGTGCGATGGCGTCGAGATCAGACACCAGTGCCGCCTGGAAGCGGTCCGCAGCAACATAAGCCATGGTCAGAATGCCCGAGCCAATAGAGCGTACGTCGTAGTTTGATTCCATCAGGCGCATTACTTTCGCGCGCTGGTCAGCCGCGTTGTCACTCAGGCCCATAGGCTGAGTGAACGCAGTAATTGCGTCGGTCAGGGTAGTCACGCCACCACAACGGATGCGGCGACCATTAAGTTGGGTGCCGCGACCACGTGAAGCGCTGAACTCATCACCATTCATTGGGTTGAGGACAACGCAATGCTCAGTGCGGTCTTTGTGCAGGCAGTTGATGATGATAGCAAACGCCGGAATACCTACGCGGAAGTTAGCGAGATCATCGATCACACAGATCTGCCACACTGGCTGACCTTCTTTGCCGGCGTTGAAACCGGTTTCGCGGCCTTCGAAGTTATCGTCGGCGAGTGACTTCTTCAGCTCGAAAATAATGCTCTTTTCGAGACCAATGGTGCAGTCAGCAATAAACTTAGCTTTTTCCTGATCAGTACTCTGAGCAGCATCAAAACGGTCAAGACGACGAACCAGATCCTGACCGGCGTTGCGCGCAGCGCGCAGCGCCAGATTCACCATGGGTTGCATAGGGTATTCCTGTTGCTTTAAAGAACGTAAGGCAGGGCGACAGACCCAGCCTTTAAAAAACGGCCGCGAAGTATAACAGCGTAGAACTGGTTGGCGAAGTCCCTTTTGCGCTACACTCTCGGCCTTTACATTCCTACCACGTCGGGTCTTACATGCTGAACAGAATCTGTGTCGTGATGGTTAACACCACACACTCCGGAAATATAGGTGCAGCGGCACGGGCGATGAAGAACATGGGGCTCAGTCGCCTGCTGTTAGTAGATCCGATAGCAAGCATCGATGAAGAAGCGATTCAGCGCTCTTCCCGCGCTGAAGATATCCTTCACAATGCTGAAATTCATCCGACACTGGAAGGCGCGATCGCGGGTTGTGGCCTGGTGGTTGGCACCAGTGCTCGCAGCCGCAGCGTCCCGTGGCCACTGATGACGCCGCGCCAGTGCGGCGACCGGGCGGCTCAGGCAGCAGCAGCGGGGAATGATATCGCGCTGGTTTTTGGCCGCGAAAGCCGTGGCCTCACGAATGAAGAGCTCCATCTGTGTAATGCACACGTGCATATTCCAACGGATGAGAACTTCTCTTCGCTCAATGTAGCCCAGGCGATTCAGGTCATGGCGTACGAAATGCGCCTCGCACTGACCGAGGTTGAAAACGCTGAAAGTGAGCAGCGGTGGGGCGTGGATTGGGACTACCCCATGGCAACGCATGATCAGTTGAACGGTATGTTGCAGCATATGGAGCAGACTCTGGTTGAGATTGGCTTCCTTGACCCCAATACTCCCAAGCAACTGATGACGCGTGTGCGCCGGCTTTTTCAGCGGGCGGCTCCGGATCGCATGGAAATTAATATTCTCAGGGGCATGCTGGCGGCCATTCAACGGCGTACAGATCCCTCAGAGTCTGATGAGAAAGGGGATAAGGCTTGAGTATCCGTCAATTGCGCGATGATATCGCATGTGTGTTCGACAGGGACCCGGCGGCACGGAATACCTTCGAGGTACTCACCACCTATCCGGGCGTCCATGCGATCATGCACTACCGCCTGGCCAACTGGTTATGGCGCCGCGGCCTGAAATGGTTCGCGCGTGTGCTTTCTACGTTCAGTCGCTGGATGACGGGAATCGAGATTCACCCGGGCGCAACCATTGGTAACCGCTTCTTCATTGATCACGGCATGGGCGTGGTGATTGGTGAAACCGCTGAGATTGGCGACGATGTGACCCTTTACCATGGTGTGACTCTTGGTGGCACAAGCTGGAATAAAGGTAAGCGTCACCCAACCTTGCACGATGGTGTTGTGGTCGGTGCAGGCGCTAAGGTGCTAGGCCCGATTACTGTAGGCGCTGACGCTCGTATTGGTTCTAACGCTGTGGTGACCAAGGACGTGCCTGAATCTGTCACTGTGGTGGGCATTCCAGGGCGTATTATCCGCAAGGCGAGTACGGATGCTGAGAACCGCCGGCGGGAAATGGCTGCGAAGATAGGGTTTGATGCGTACGGTATGACCGATGATATGCCCGACCCGATCGCGCGCTCGATCCACAACCTTATGGATCACATGCATCACGTCGATAAGAAAATCGACAATATGTGCCGGGCGCTGAGTAACCTTGGGGATCACAGCTGCGAAGATGCACTTCCTGAGCTGGAAGAAGAAACCTTCGTCAGCCTGCATGAGCGCCTCGAGGCAGAAAGAGAGAAGTCCTCCGGAGACTGACAAAAGCTTTCGCAACATAGTTGACTGTTTTAGTCGGAAATACGCATAATCAATCCAGTACTAACGAGGTGAGATTATGCGTTTAACGACTAAAGGCCGTTATGCTGTGACAGCAATGCTGGACCTGGCTATCCATGCACGTCAGGGGCCAGTCAGCCTGAACGATATTTCCGGTCGTCAGGGAATATCTCTGTCATACCTCGAACAGCTGTTCGCCAAGTTGCGGCGTAATGGTCTGGTATCCAGTGTGCGCGGGCCGGGTGGTGGTTATCAACTTAGCCGTGCTGATGCTGAGATTAACGTTGCTGAGATTGTGGATGCGGTCAACGAATCCATGGACGCCACACGCTGCAACCGCAAAGGTGACTGTCAGGATGGCGAAGAGTGCCTGACTCATCATTTGTGGATGGATCTGAGCGATCAGATCCACAGTTTCCTGAAGAACATATCCCTGTTTCAGCTTATTGAGCGTCGTGAAATCAAAGACATCGCCAGTCGTCAGGAGCGTGGAGTCCGCGACCGTATCGATAGTCTGTTGATTACCGACAGCATGGACACCAGTCGCTCGGCTTGACGCCAGAGATCCGCTGAGGACAATGCGCGTTAAAACCCAGTGATGCGGATACAGCAATGAAATCAATTTATCTCGATTACGCAGCGACGACTCCCTGTGCTCCGGAGGTCGCGGAAGCAATGACTGCCTGCCTGACTCTGGACGGCAACTTTGCGAATCCTGCGTCACGTTCGCATCGCTACGGCTGGCAGGCTGAGCAGGCGGTAGAGAATGCCCGTGGCCAACTGGCCCGTCTGATCGGCGCTGATACCCGCGAAATTGTCTGGACGTCGGGCGCGACTGAAAGTAACAATCTGGCAATCAAAGGCCACGTCGAAGCGCTTCGACGCGAACAGCCGGATACTCCACTTCACATCATCACCTCCGCCATTGAACATAAGGCGGTTCTGGATACGGTGGCCTACCTTGAACGTTGGCACCAGGTTCACGTCAGTTACCTTACGCCGGATGCGGATGGCCTTATTCAGCCGTCGCAGGTGGCGGATGCTCTGACCGACAATACGTGTCTCGTCACGCTAATGGCGGTTAACAATGAACTGGGCACAGTGACTGACATTCCAGCGATCGCGAAGCTACTCAAAGGTCACAAGTCTTTGCTGCACGTCGATGCAGCCCAGGCCGTTGGTAAAATGGCTGTCAATGTCAGTGACTGGGGCGTTGATATGATGTCCTTGTCGGCGCACAAGTTTTACGGCCCTAAGGGCATTGGCGCTTTGTATGTACGTCGCGACCCTCAGGTGCCTTTAGTCAGTCAGATCCATGGTGGTGGGCATGAGCGTGGCATGCGCTCAGGCACTTTGCCAACGCATCAGCTGGTGGGCTTTGGCGAGGCTGCTCGCCTGGTCAGTGAGCAGCTGGTGACCGATGAAGCACGTATCCGCGAATTGCGTGATCGTCTCTGGGCAGGAATCTCATCACTGGGTGATGTCTGGGTGAACGGTGACCTTGATGCGCGTGTCGCTAACCATCTCAATGTGAGTTTTGCAGACGTGGATGGTGAAATCTTGCTTGCCAGCCTGGCGAAAGTGGCCGTGTCTTCCGGCTCTGCCTGTACCTCGGCGAGTGTGGAGCCATCCTACGTTCTGAAAGCAATCGGACGCAGTGATCAGTTGGCTCACGCGGGTTTGCGAATGAGTGTTGGCCGCTACACAACGGAAGAAGAGATCGACTTCGCGATTACTGAAGTTTCGCGTGTTGTAAGCCTCCTTCGTAAACAGTGAGTGAGTTGCGGCATCCTTTATACAACTTTCATAGAAAGGTGCGTATAATCCGCGGGTTTTGAACCCTAAACACACACAAACACCTACTTTGGAGCTAAAAAATGGCTGTAGAACGCACTCTGTCCATCATCAAACCAGATGCTGTTGCTAAAAACGTAATCGGCGAAATCCTGACTCGCTTTGAAAAAGCTGGCCTGCAGGTTGTTGCTGCTAAAATGCTGAAGCTGGACGACGAAAAAGCTGGCGGTTTCTACGCTGAGCACAAAGAGCGTCCTTTCTTCGGTGATCTGGTTGGTTTCATGACTTCTGGTCCTGTTGTTGTACAGGTTCTGGAAGGTGAAAACGCGATCGCTAAGAACCGCGAACTGATGGGTGCGACTAACCCTAAAGAAGCTGACGCTGGCACTATCCGCGCTGACTTCGCTGAAAGCATCGACGCTAACGCTGTTCACGGTTCTGACTCTGCTGAGTCTGCAGCACGTGAAATCGATTATTTCTTCAATGCTGAAGAAATCTGCGCACGCTAAGTGATGCAGTGGGGCAGTAGCAACGCTTGCTGCCCTGTTCACCCTGCCGGCTAGCCCGGTGCTGTACTTCAGGTATTCCAACATGTCCGACACTTCAGAAAAAACCAACCTGCTGGGCCTGTCACCTGCGAAGATGGAAGAGTTCTTCCTGAGCATTGGTGAAAAGAAATTCCGTGCGCAACAGATGCTGAAGTGGATTCACCAGTATGGCGAATCGGACTTCGAAAAGATGACGAACATGGGCAAGGCGCTGCGCGCAAAGCTGGCAGAAGTCAGTGAAATTGTCCTGCCTGAAGTCGTATATGAAGATTTCTCAAAAGATGGCACCCGCAAATGGGTGATGCGTATGCCGGGAGGCAGTGCCGTCGAAACCGTTTATATCCCTGAGAAAGATCGTGGCACCCTGTGTGTCAGTTCGCAGATTGGCTGCGCACTGGACTGCAGCTTCTGCTCCACGGGCAAACAGGGCTTTAACCGTGATCTGACTGTGGCAGAGATCATTGGTCAGCTTTATGTTGCCGCCATGAGTTTTCATGAGCCAGGTGAGCGCCGTGAACGCCGCATCACGAACGTCGTTATGATGGGAATGGGTGAACCTCTGCTCAACTTCGATAACGTTGTCGACGCCATGAATCTGATGATGGACGACAACGCTTATGGCTTGTCCAAGCGTCGCGTCACGCTGAGCACGTCGGGCGTTGTCCCTATGATTGATAAGCTCGGTGATGTCACGGATGTCTCTCTGGCTATTTCTCTGCACGCGCCTAACGATGAGCTGCGCAATACACTGGTACCTCTCAACAAAAAGTACCCGCTCAGCGAACTGATTTCTGCGACTAATCGTTACCTTGGCAAGTTGCCAGACAAGCGTAAAGCCACGATTGAATATACCCTGATCGACGGTGTGAATGACGAGATGGCGCACGCCGAAGAACTGGCTGAGCTGATGAAGCTGGTGCCGTGCAAAATTAACCTGATTCCGTTTAATCCGTTTCCTAATTCAGGGTATCGTCGTCCGAGTAATAACCGCGTATATCGCTTCCGTGATTACCTTATCAGTCAGGGCCATGTGGTCACTATCCGCTCTACGCGGGGGGATGATATCGACGCGGCCTGTGGTCAGCTGGTCGGTAAAGTAGAGGATCGCACGCGTCGTAGTCAGCGTTATATTGATGCCGTTCAGATTGACAGCGAACAGGGAGGTCGAGCTTCGTGATGCCAGTATTCAGACTATTGACAGCTATCACACTGGTAATTGGTTTACAGGCGTGTGTCACCGTCGAAGAAAGTCGTTTCAGTAAAAAAGCGTCTCCTGAGAAGGCCGTTGATAATTACACTCAGCTTGGCCTTGGTTATTTGCAGAAAGGCCGGCCTGACTGGGCGCGTGATCGTTTACAGCGGGCGCTCGAAATTAATCCGGATGACCCACAGGCAAACGATGCTATGGGGTTGGTCTGGCAAACCGAAGGCGAGCTTGATCTGGCGGAAGAATCATTCAAAAAGGCGCTGCGAGAAGACCCTGACTTTACGCTGGCCCGTCACCACCTTGGTCGCCTCTATGCACGCATGAAGCGTCATAAAGAAGCGCGCGATTTGTTGTCCGAGGTTGCTAACGACCGTTACTACAATAACCGGGTTGGTGCATACAACGATATGGCCCTGAATTTCTATCGTATGGAAAATTCTCAGGGAGCCATCGAGGCATATAGTCAGTCGCTGCGTCTGGCCCCTTATAACGTCGATGCGCTGGTCAATATCTCAACTCTGTTATTTGAGGCTCAGCGGTATGACGAGTCTCTCAAATATTTTGATCGCTTTGATCGTCTGGTCGAACGTGATCAGACCGAGCATACAGCGCACAGCCTGTGGCTGGGTATTAAGTTACTGACGATCCATCAGCAGACCTCACGAGGCGTTGCGCTGGCGGCTCAATTGAAACAACGTTTTCCGCAATCTGAAGAATATCGGATGTATCAGGAATCTCTGAACGGTGCTCAGTCATGAATAAAAACATGGAAAACCCGATTAAGCGCAGAAAAAGTCGCAAAATCTGGGTGGGCGATGTCCCGGTAGGTGGTGATGCGCCTATTGCGATTCAGACCATGACGAATACAGAAACGACGGATGTTGCTGCAACCGTAGCTCAGATTCGCCGTGCGCAGGATGCCGGCGCAGATATTGTTCGTGTATCCGTCCCTACGATGGATGCCGCTGAGGCGTTTGGTGAAATCCGCAAACAGGTGGATATTCCACTCGTCTCAGACATTCATTTTGATTATCGCATTGCGCTCCGTGTTGCAGAGCTGGGCGTCGATTGTCTGCGCATTAACCCGGGTAATATCGGTCGTGAAGATCGTGTGCGCGCGGTAATTGATGCGGCGAAAGATAAAGGTATTCCGATCCGCATTGGCGTTAACGCGGGCTCTCTCGAAAAAGACCTCCAGAAGAAATACGGCGAACCGACGCCAGACGCTCTGGTCGAATCGGCTATGCGCCATATCGATATTCTGGATCGTCTTAACTACCCGGATTTCAAACTGAGCCTGAAAGCGTCAGATATTTTCATGACGGTGGCGGCGTATCGCAAAATAGCGGATCAGATTGAGCAGCCTCTGCACCTGGGTATTACCGAAGCGGGTGGTTTGCGAGGTGGTACGGTGAAGTCCTCTATCGGCCTTGGTTTGCTTCTTTGGGATGGTATTGGCGACACTATTCGCGTGTCTCTTGCTGCTGATCCGGTAGAAGAAGTGAAGGTGGGCTGGGATATGCTCAAGTCACTGAAGCTGCGCTCCCGTGGTATTAACTTTATTGCGTGCCCAAGCTGTTCACGTCAGAACTTTGATGTGATCAAAACCATGAACGAGCTGGAAATGCGCGTCGAAGATATCCGTACCGATATGGACGTTGCTGTCATTGGCTGTGTCGTGAACGGACCGGGCGAAGCCAAAGAAGTCGATCTGGGTTTGACTGGTGGTCAGCCGAATCTCGTATACATCGATGGTAAACCAGCTGGCAAACTGACCAACGACGGTCTTGTCGATGACCTGGAGAGAATGATCCGGGAACGTGCGGCGACCCTCGACGAAGAACGCAAAGACCTGATTACCAGCGTTAAATAACTGGAACAGGCAAAAAAGAGTTAAACATGGCAAAGAAAATTCAGGCAATCCGCGGTATGAACGACATACTGCCAACACAGAGCCCGGTCTGGCAGTATCTTGAAGGCACGGTAAAAGATGTACTGGCTGGTTATGGATACGACGAAATTCGTATGCCGGTGCTGGAGCAGACGGCGCTGTTCAAGCGTTCTATCGGTGAAGTGACCGATATCGTTGAAAAAGAAATGTACACCTTTGAAGACCGTAACGGCGACAGTCTGACGCTGCGTCCGGAAGGCACGGCCAGTTGTGTGCGTGCGTGTGAAGAGCACGGTCTTCTGTACAATCAGACGCAACGCTTGTGGTACACAGGCCCCATGTTCCGCCATGAGCGTCCACAAAAAGGCCGCTATCGCCAGTTTTATCAGATTGGTGTTGAGACCTATGGAATTGCGACACCGGATATCGACGCCGAACTGATTCTGATGACTGCGCGTCTGTGGGAGCAGCTGGGTCTTGCTGACTCGGTAACGCTGCAACTGAACACACTGGGTAGCAATGATGCGCGTGCGCGTTATCGCGATGCACTGGTTGATTACCTCAGCGCGCGTAAAGACCAGCTGGATGAAGACAGCCAGCGTCGTCTTGAGACTAACCCTCTGCGAGTGCTCGATAGTAAAAACCCGGAGACCCAGGCTCTCTTGGCTGATGCGCCAGAGTTACATGACTATCTGGACGATGAGAGCCGCTCGGATTTTGACGCCCTGCGTGCGGTACTCGACGCCGCTGGTGTAAAGTACGAAATCAACCAACGCCTGGTGCGTGGTCTGGATTACTACTGCAAAACCGTCTTTGAATGGGTAACGGATAAGCTGGGTGCACAGGGAACTGTCTGTGCCGGTGGTCGTTACGACGGGCTGGTCGAGCAGCTGGGCGGTAAGCCAACACCTGCGGTGGGTTTTGCCATGGGTGTTGAACGTCTGATATTGATGCTGGAAACGCTCGAAGTGATTCCTGCTGAAGTGATGCAGACTGTGGATCTGTACGTATGCGGTGTCGGTGAAGGTGCGAGTCTTGCGTCACTGATGCTGGCAGACAGCCTGCGTGCTGAGCAGCCATGGTTGCGGGTACAGACCCACTGCGGCGGTGGCAGCTTCAAGAGTCAGATGAAGAAAGCAGACAAGAGCGGTGCATTGTTTGCGCTGCTGTTGGGTGAAACCGAGATCGCTGAAAAGCAGGTGACGGTGAAAGACCTTCGCGGTGAAGCAGGACAACAAACCATTGCCCAGAGTGAACTGGGTCAGTGGCTGACAGATAACCTGAGCTGATTAACAGACAATAAAAATAGCTTGTCGGAGACGAGATAATGACCGATTTAAGAACGGATGAAGAACAGGCAGAGATCATCAAAAAGTGGTGGTCAGAAAACGGCACCAGTCTGGTATCAACGGTTGCTGTTGCTATCGCTGGTGTGGTTGGTTGGAACTACTGGCAGGACAGCAAGCAGGCGACCGGTGAAGCGGCCTCTGCGGTATACACTCAGCTGGTTGAACTGGCAGCTCAGGAAAACAGCGACGCAACTGCCGATATGCAGCGTCTTGCTGAACAACTGAAAACAGACTTCAGTGATACTGCATACTCTGATTTCGGCAGTCTCTTTATTGCACGTATTGCCGCAGAAAATGGTGACTATGAAGCAGCGGCTGCTGAGCTTCAGGCGCTGGTAAACGACGCCGATGCAGAGCCGGTTAAGCTGGCCGCGCAAGCGCGTCTGGCGGCTGTGCTGACACAGCAGGGTAAAGCGGATGAAGCTCTGGCAGCATTGCCAGAGAAAGCTGATCCAGCCTTTGCTCCACAAATTGAAGAAGCGCGCGGTGACGCTCTGTTCCGTAAGGGCGAGCTGGCCAATGCGCGTGATGCCTATCTGCGAGCTATGGATGCTGCACAGGCGTTGGGACAGAACAACAGCATTCTGCAGCGCAAAATAGATAGCCTGAATACACCGGATACTACTTCCTCTGAGGACGCCTGATGCATTTGCGCCACTGGTTTAAGTCTCTTTTAATCACTGCATGTGCGGCGGCTCTGGCGGCCTGTGCATCCACCAATGATCGGGTATTGCCTGATGTGTCTGGCGAAGCAAAGCCGGATGTTGTCTGGCGTATCAATCTTGGTGAAGGGCCGGGGGTTACTTACACCCGTCTCAAAGCAGCGGTTGATGGTGATACCGTGTACGCAGCGGACACCGGTGGCACGGTAACGGCAGTTGAGCTGGCGTCGGGTGACCGACTCTGGACGAAAGACCTGGAACAGCCAATTCTTGGTGGTGTCTCTTTCAGTGATAATCAGTTATTTGTCAGCCTGCGGGAAGGCACTCTGGTTGCTCTGTCAGCAGAAGATGGGTCAGAGCAGTGGCGCGCTATGCTGCCAAGTGAAGCTGTGGCGCAGGCGGCTGCCGACGATCAGCGGGTATTTATCCAGACGGTTGATGGGCGCGTTACGGCGCTTGAGCGTGATAATGGCGCTCAGGCCTGGTCCTACGAAGCGGGTATGCCGGTTCTTTCGGTACGGGGCACAGGTACGCCGTTAATTACAGATCGTCTGGTGATTACCGGATATGCGACGGGCAAGCTGGTCGCGCTCGATAAAGTACTTGGTATTCCGCGCTGGGATATTCGTCTCGGTGTACCTGATGGTCGTTCTGAACTTGAGCGTCTGGTCGATGTTGATGGGTCTCCGGTGTCTGACGGGCGCATTATTTTTGCGGCTGCGTACCACGGCAACGTGGCAGCGGTCAGCGAGATGGGGGAGACCATCTGGCAGGAAGAAGGCTCAACCTACACCAGCCCTGAACTGGCACTCGGCAGCGTTTATCTGACGCTCGACGATGACAGTATCCAGTCGTATGACATGATGACGGGCGCTAAGGCCTGGTTGCAGACTGAACTGATGGGACGTGGCCTTGGCCAGGTAACAGCTACCGGGACCTATCTGGCCGTTGGCGATGAAGAAGGTTACGTTCACTTCATCAGCCAGGTTGATGGCGGTATCGAAGGGCGTATCATGCTTCGCCCGCGACCTCTGCATATAAATTATCCGCACCAGCCTGAGGCAACTAACTGGCGCCTCTCCCGTGGCCGCGATTTTGGTATCCGCAGCAATATGCTGGACACAGACGAAGGCCTTCTGGTGTATACCAATGCCGGCGATCTGGCGCTGATCGAACTGCGTTAATGCCATCCACTTTCTTATCTGAGGTTTCCTGACATGGTACCTGTTATCGCTCTCGTCGGACGCCCGAATGTTGGTAAATCGACGCTCTTCAACCGGTTGACCAAAAGCCGTGACGCGCTGGTGGCTGAAATCGCAGGTCTTACCCGTGACCGTAAATACGGTGAAGGGAAAGTGGGTGATCATCCTTTTATTGTGATTGATACCGGCGGTATCAGTGGACAGGAAGAAGGGATCGATTCCGCAATGGCGGGCCAGAGTTTTCAGGCTATTCAGGAAGCGGACATCGTATTCTTTCTGGTCGACGTCGGCGCAGGTATCACTGCTGGCGATCGCATGATTGCAGATCACCTGCGTCGCAATGGCAAAGCAGCCTATCTGATTGCTAATAAAATCGACGGTAAAAACCCCGACATCGTTCTGGGTGAGTTCTTCGAGCTGGGTATGGGGGAACCCCTGCCTATCGCTGCGGCACATAACCGTGGCATTTCGGCGCTGATTGATTACGTCATGGACGAATTAATCGAAGAAGAAAAAGTCGAGCAGGAAGAGACCGGTTACTACTACGAAGAGGGTGAAGAAGAAGTTCATCACGAAGAGCTTGATATTAAAGGTATTAAGATCGCCGTAGTCGGGCGTCCGAATGTTGGTAAATCCACACTTGTGAATCGCTTTCTTGGCGAGGAGCGGGTGGTCGTCTATGACGAAGCCGGCACGACCCGAGACAGTATTTATATTCCCTACGAACGCCATGGTCAGGAATATACTCTGATCGATACAGCGGGTGTCCGTCGCCGTAAGAATATCTCCGAAGCTGCTGAAAAGTTCTCGATTATTAAAACCCTGCAGGCCATTCAGGACTGTAACGTCTGCATACTCGTACTGGATGCACGCACGGGCATTGTCGAGCAGGATCTGCACATGCTGAGTTTTGTACTGAACTCAGGCCGCGCTCTGGTCATCGCCATCAATAAATGGGATGGCATGGATGCAGACGACAAGCAGCGTGTAAAAGACGAGATTGATCGTCGTTTCGACTTCCTGACCTTTGCCGATATGCACTTTATCTCAGCCTTGCACGGAACAGGCGTGGGCCATTTGTACGAGTCCGTTGATCAGGCTTATGAGTCGGCCATGGCGAAATGGCAGACCAACATGCTGACCCGTATTCTTGAAGATGCGATCGCGGCGCACCAGCCACCGATCATCAGAGGGCGTCGCCCGAAACTGAGATACGCTCACCAGGGTGGCTCAAACCCGCCGCGTATTATCGTGCATGGCACTATGGTGAATGAGCTTCCGGAAGATTACCGACGTTACCTTGCCAATACGTTCCGCCGTGTACTCAATATTTCAGGTACGCCGATTCGCTTCGAATTCCGCCAGGGTGATAACCCGTTCTCTGAGAAGAAGAAAGAAGTACGACATTCAAGTAAGCGCCGTGCCCAGGCCGTAGAGCGCACCGACAATAAACGTCGGATTAAGCGTGATAAAGCGCGCAAGCAACTCAAAAAGTCCTACCGTAAGCCCGGCGGCTGACACTTGTTAATCCGTGCTGAGGGAGGCAATATAAGCTCTCTTAGTGTGGAACGTGTCATATGCATAACGTTGTTATAACAGCCTTTCCGGGTGCCATGTCATCTGCTATCGCAGGTGTTGCAGACCTTCTGGTATCTAGTGGCGTGCTGTGGAATGTTATTCAGGGCGAACCCCATGAGCGTTATTTCAGCGTAAGAATTGCCTCCGAGGACGGTCAGCCAGTCCGTTGTGTGAATGGCATCGAGATCTCGGCGCATATGAGTTTTGCTGAAATCGATCACACAGATATTCTGATCGTTCCTACCATTGCTGTTCATATCAATGACGTACTGAAGAAAGAGCAGGCACTGACGGAGCTTCTGCGCAAAGCAGATACGAAGGGTTGGACGATCTGTGGTAACTGCACCGGAAACTTTCTGCTGGCCGAATCTGGTGTGCTCAATGGTCGCAAAGCAACCACGCACTGGGGGTATCGGGATACCTTTGCAGAACGCTATCCCAGTGTTGAACTGGCGGCAGATCAGTTAATTACCCGGGATGGCGATATTTACTGTGCAGGGGGCGGGCTTGCCTGGTTCGACCTCACGTTGCACCTGATTGAGCGTTTCGTAAATCACGAAGTGGCAATGCAGACGGCAAAAGCTTTTGTGTTTGATTACCGCCGCGATAGTCAGCTTTCTTATTCGCTGATGCGTCTCGCTAAGCCTCACAAGGATGACCGCATCAGCGAAATCCAGGAATGGTTGGATACCCACTACGCCGAAAAGGTACTTGTCGAAGAGCTGGCGGCTCAGTTTGGTATGTCCAAGCGAACACTTATCCGGCGTTTCAACAGCGCTTTGGCGATGTCTCCTAACGCCTATATTCAGACAGTGCGCATCGAGGCGGCACGAAAACTTCTGGAAGAAACCGAGCGAACGGTTGATGTCGTAATGAACGAAGTGGGCTACGAAGATGGCAGCTCCTTCCGGCGTCTGTTTCGTTCTAAAACGGGTCTTACGCCAACCGAATATCGACGCCGTTTCAGCCGTAGGTTGTAACCACTGATGAGCAGTGAACATACACCCCGTAGAAAAGTGATCCGCAACCCTGTCGTCAGGCATCTGGTGTTGGCTGTGGGCTGGCTGAGTGTCGCTCTTGGGTTTGCCGGAATATTTCTGCCAGTACTTCCGACAACGCCCTTTCTCTTATTATCTGCTGCGTGCTTTGTGCGTACCTCTCCACGGTTTTATCAGTGGCTGGTTGAGCACCCAAGACTTGGGCGTTACCTCATTTACTATCTGGATGGGAAGGGGATGCCACTGAAAGCCAAGGTATACACTTTGTTGCTGATGTGGAGCATGCTCCTGCTCACCGCCTTTGTTATTCTGGAGCGCCCTATGTTGCACTATCTTCTTCCGGCCATTGGGTTGGGGGTCACGGTTTATATTCTGCGGCTGCCAACGCTGAAAGTAGTGCCAGAAGCTTCAAGCGAAAAGAGTTAATACCATGCTAAATATTTTAAAAGTACATGCTGACTGGATCAGCTTTGTTCTTCTCGCCATCCTGTTTGTCGTGTTTCCGCAAATCGATCTGGCGGTCAGTAGCTGGTTCTATGACCCGGCTTCTGGCGAGTGGTGGGGCAGTGATAGCGCCGTGGCAGACTCGATTTATGGCATTTTCCGCTATATTCCTTATTTCCTGGTACCTGTGCTGCTGTTTTCTGTGATTGCCGGATTCTTTTCCTTTGGTCCAGATAAGGCAAATCGCAAATTACTTACTTTTTTGCTGGTCACCTTGCTCGCGGGGCCAGGTATCCTGGTTCATAGTGTCTTTAAGGAAGGCTTCGATCGCGCTCGCCCCAAGAACGTCGAGCAGTTTGATGGGCACAAAACCTTTACACCAGCTTTTGTTATTAACGAGACCTGCAGTAAAGGGTGTAATTCATTTGTCAGTGGCCACGCTGCCATGGGCTTCTGGTTTATGACGCTCGGTTGGCTGTTCAGCAGTCGCAAGTGGTTCTGGGCCGGGCTGGTTACCGGTGTCGTTTTAAGTGCGACACGTATCATTCAGGGGGGGCACTTTCTGAGTGATACACTCTTTGCTGGGTACGTCTGTTATTTCACATTCCGTCTGTGTGGTTGGTGGATTCTTAGACAGAGCAAGCCAGCGATTTGAAAGCCGTAATAGATTAAGAATTTGATTCCGCCATTTTTAAGAACTGGCGCGAATTGTTACTGATCTGGCTATATTACACCTGTATAACGTTTGTATTACAGACTAATATCAGTACAAAGGTTCTGACATAGGGATCTTTATCTCCACTTTTAAGCCCGGTTCCACCGGGCTTATTTTTTCTTCCTCATTCCTTTTCTCTCTATTTATCGTCCTACGCAATGTCATCTCCTGCGCTTCAGCCTGGCGTTTTCGCGTGTGCAATCAGCGTTCAGACTTTTCTGGTGGTATAAAAAAACGCCGGACGAACCGGCGTTTTTAAGCGAGAAGCTAAGCATTACTCAGCTTCAATACCGACAACCAACCAGGGCGCATTGTCGTCACGGAGGTCGCGTTCAAGATGCCATACATCGAAGATACCATCTTCAGATTTTTCCAGATCATCTTTGCAGCGGCCACGGAACAGAACACTGATTTCGCGGTGGGTTGGCGTCTCATCAGCGCGCACAATTTCTGCGTTAAGGTCCAGAATTTCCGTCTTTGGCGGAACCATCAGACGGTTGCGTTGAGCGGCCAGTGCATCGTACAGCTCAGGGCTAACATACTCACGAATCAGGTCGAGGTTGCCGTCGTTCCAGGCTTGTTGAACAAGGTGATAGTGCTCCAGTGCGCCTTGTGTGAAGGCTTCTGCATCAAAGTCAGCAGGCAACGACATAGGTTGATCAGGAGCCACGGTTGCACTCGCAGTCTCGTTCGCTGACTGAAAGCTCTGATGAGTTGCCGGACCGTGCGCCGCGGCGGCTGCCTGGCGCTGCTGAGCTTGCCCGGCTCCACGCAGAAGGCGAATGATGACGAACGCAGCAAGACCCAGCAGAAGGATGTCCATAATCTGAATGCCTTCGAATGCGCCGCTGCCCAGCAGGTAAGCGAACAGGCCACCGGCCAGCAGGCCGCCCATCATTCCACCCATCATACCGCCTTTGGAAGGGGCAGCCTGAGTGTTACCTGAGGTTTTGTCTGACTGCTTTGCCGGCGCGCTGCGTTGCTGCGTAGGGAAGCTTTTCCCAAAGCCGCCGCTACCAAACCGTTTCGCGTGAGCTTCACTCACTACACCTAAGGTCAGCAGCATGGCCGACAATACCGTGATTAATGCTTTCATTACATTACCCTCATGCCCGGTTGGGCGCCGTCGTGCGGTTCAAGTAGGTAGATTTCGCTGCCGCCAGGGCCGGCGGCAAGCACCATGCCTTCTGACAGACCAAACTTCATTTTACGCGGAGCCAGGTTCGCGACCATTACAGTCAGTTTGCCTTCCAGGTCTTCTGGCTTATAGGCCGCTTTAATACCTGAGAATACGTTCCTGGTTTCGCCATTGCCAATATCCAGAGTCAGCTGCAGAAGTTTGTCTGCACCATCAACGTGGTCGGCTTTGATAATTCGGGCGATTCGCAGATCGACCTTGGCAAAGTCCGGGAATTCGATAGTGTCAGCGATTACTTCATTGCCATCTTCTCTGAGCTCTGGCCCTTTGTTCTTGGCCTTCTTTTCAGCTTTCTTATCTGCTTTTTTGTCGGCTTTCTGATTTTTTGCAGCCGCTGCGCCACCGTTCTCTTTTTCGAGTTCGGTTTTTGTTTCTTCGAGAATGGCGGTGACCTTGTCCATTTCAGCTCGAGCCAGCATAGGCTTGAACTTATTAATCGCATGGCCAGTCAGGATGCTGCGGCGATCTTCCCAACCCAGTGATTCAAGGTTGAGGAAGGCTGCGGTTTTATCAGCAAGTTCAGGCAGCACTGGTGAAAGGTAGGTCATCAGCTGACGGAAAAGGTTCACCGCAACAGAGCAGACTTCCAGTACTTCCTGTTCGCGGCCTTCTTCTTTCGACATGGCCCATGGCGCTTTTGCCTGAATGTATTCGTTGGCACGATCAGCGAGTGTCATGATTTCTTTCATGGCGCGGCTGAATTCGCGCTTCTCATACAATTCTGCGATCTGGTCGCCGGCGTTAATGAAGTCATTCACCATGGCTTCCTCAGCACAGTTCTCACTGAGTACGCCACCGGACTTCTTGATGAAGTTCGCGGTGCGGCTGGCAATGTTGATCAGCTTGTTCACCAGGTCGGAATTAACGCGCTGGACGAAGTCTTCGAGGTTGAGATCGAAGTCATCGACGCTGCTACCCAGCTTAGCGGCAAAGTAGTAGCGCAGATACGTTGGATTCAGGTGGTTAAGGTACGTACGTGCCTTGATAAAGGTGCCACGTGACTTAGACATCTTGGCACCATTAACAGTCACAAATCCGTGAGCGTTGACGGCGGTTGGGGTACGGAAGTCTGCAGCTGACAGCATGGATGGCCAGAACAGCGCGTGGAAGTTAATGATGTCTTTACCGATAAAGTGATAAACCTCGGCATCGGAATCCGGCTTCCAGTAATCATCGAAGCTCAGATCCTCGCGGCGATCACACAGGTTTTTGAAGCTCGCCATATAGCCGATTGGGGCATCAAGCCAGACATAAAAGTACTTGCCTGGTGCATCTGGAATCTCAAAACCAAAGTAAGGTGCATCACGGGAGATATCCCATTCCTGCAGCCCCGAGTCCAGCCACTCTGACAGCTTGTTAGCGACTTCGTCCTGTAAGGTGCCAGAACGTGTCCATTCTTTCAGAAAGTCCTGAAAATCCGGCAGTTTAAAGAAGAAGTGCTCGGACTCTTTTTCTACTGGGGTAGCACCTGAGATAACAGAGTATGGCTTCTTCAGTTCGGCTGGGGTGTAAGTCGCGCCGCACACCTCACAGTTGTCGCCATATTGATCTTCGGCATCGCACTTAGGGCAGTTACCCTTGATGTAGCGATCTGCCAGAAACAGCTCTTTAACGGGATCATAAAGCTGTTTGATGTTGCGGGTAGCGATATGGCCTTTGTCGCGGCATGCTTTGTAGATAGTCGCAGACAGTTCCCGGTTTTCTTCACTATGAGTGCTGTGAAAATTATCGAACGCGATCTGGAAGTCGGCAAAATCGGTTTCGTGCTCGGCTTTAACGCGGGCAATCTGCTCTTCAGGGCTGATGCCTTCTTTCTCAGCACGCAGCATGATGGCTGTGCCGTGGGCGTCATCCGCACAGACATAGGTACACATGTGTCCGCGCGCTTTCTGGAAGCGGACCCAGATGTCTGTCTGAATGTATTCCAGCAGGTGGCCAAGGTGAATGGAGCCGTTTGCGTAGGGCAGGGCACTGGTAACTAGTATTTTGCGAGCGTTCTGATCGGTCATGACAATTCGTTTCGGTGGCTCTGAAAAAGTGGGGTCATATTGTAGCGGCTCCGCTGGGGCAGTTATACCCCAGCGGCATCGGCGGACATTCGCAGGTCAGAAAAACCTGTCAGTCGTCGTCGCGGATATTCGGGTCAATCGTTACTTTGGCACTGCGTATCGTGTTGTCTTTGATCTGCATGATTTCAATACGGTAGCGGCCAATGCGGAGGCAGACGGGAGATTCAGGAATATGCTCCAGGTACTCGACGATCAGGCCGCTCACGGATTTTGGCCCATCAATCGGTAATTCCCAGTGCATCGACTTGTTTACATCGCGGACGAAAGCGGTGCCATCAATGATGAAACTGCCGTCTTCCTGCGGATGAACATCCGGCGAGCTGGCTGCGGCAACATCGGTCGTAAACTCGCCGACGATCTCTTCGAGAATGTCCTCGAGAGTGCAGATGCCATGAACATCACCGTATTCATCGACCACAAGTGCAATGCGACGCTGATACTTCTGAAAGTTAAACAACTGGGTATGCAGAGGCGTGCTCTCAGGGATGAAGTAAGGCTCGCGCGAAAGCTTTTCGATGTCTTCTTTCAGGTATTCACCGGATGAAAGAAAGCGGCTGATATTCCGGGTATGCAGAACGCCGACGACATTGTTGATGTCTCCGCGGAAGACAGGCAGGCGCGTGTGTTGCGTGGTACGCAGCTGCTGAATGATGTCGCTCAGCGGGTCGTCGAGGTCGATACCCACCACTTCGTTTCGCGGCACCATAATGTCGTTCACCGTCATCTTCTCCAGGTCAAGAATGGAGATCAGCATGTGCTGGTGACGTTTCGGTATCATAGAGCCCGCTTCGCGGACTACGGTACGCAGTTCTTCGGTACTCAGGTTGTCTGGTGTCGCATTGGCGACATCAACACGAACCAGTTTAAGCAACCAGTTGGCAATAGTATTAACAAACCACACCGCTGGATGAAGCGCCCATTGCAGCCACAAAAGGATCGATGAGGCCGGGAAGGCGATTTTCTCCGGCGCAATCGCTGCCAGAGTCTTCGGTGTCAGTTCTGCGAAGATCAACACAATCAGGGTGAACAGTATGGTGTTTACGAACACCGCCAGATCCGGATTGTCCGGCCATAGCCGCTGGCTGATGATGGTTGCTAAGGCAGCCGCAGCAAAGTTCACCAGATTGTTGCCGGTGAGAATGGTACCGATCATCCGGTCTGGCTTCTCAAGAAGCTTAACCGAGCGCATGGCTCCTTTGTGCTTACTCTTGGCGAGGTGGCGCAGACGGTAGCGGTTGAGAGACATCATGCCGGTTTCAGAGCTTGAGAAGAAACCTGACAACACGATTAAAAGAGCAAGTATGCCGAAGAGCACACTCAAGGGAACGTCGTTCAAGACGGTGTCCTATAACTGATACGATTCCGCCATCATAGGCACTGACGTTAGGGTGTCAAGCGGCTGGCTGACCGGTCTGAAGGCTCAGGCCCGGTCGAGCACATACTCCAGTACAAACTGAGTACCAAAGTAGGCGAGAATCAGAAAGCCGGTGCCGGTCAGAGTCCATTTGCTGGCGACGGGGCCGCGCCAGCCAAAGCGGTATCGACCGAAGAGCAGAGTCGCAAAGACAATCCAGCCGACCAGTGAGAATGCCACTTTATGGATCAGGTGTTGACTGCTCAGGCTCTCAACGGCTGGCAAGCCAACAACGAAAGAGGCGGTCAGCAGTAGCATCGCCAACCACAGAATTTCGAATAACAGGGCATCCATGGTCTGCAGCGGCGGTAGGGAGCGTATTAGGCCCCGGGTCTGATGCTTCCGCAGGTTTCTGTCCTGAAGAATAACCAGAATTGCCTGCACCGACGCGATGGTGAACAGGCTGAAGGCAACGATCGATAGCAGTATGTGCCAGATCAGCGCGTAACTAAGGTCGGTTAACAGTACCTGATGCTGGATCACAGCCGCCAGTACGGCGACAACCGCCCCCATCGGTAGCAGGCCAGTGAACAGATTGTCGACGGGTTTGCGCCAGGCTGAAAACAGAAGAAGCAGGGTAATAATCAGTGCGATCAGCGAACCGACCTGAAACATGGCCATATTGAGAGCATGTTCACTGACCAGCGTGACAGACAGTGATGCCAGGTGCAGAAGTGCGCCAATTGATGCAAAGCCCAGCAACAGGCCTCGCTGTGGTGCTTTGCTGCCCTTGATGACAAGTAGCTGGCGCAAAGCGGCAAACAGATAAAAACCGGCAGCCGGTACTGCCAACGCTAATGCTGTCATGAAACTTCCCCAACACGAATAGCGCCAGTGTCGCATAAGGGGCCACCTCAAGGAAGTGCAATCATGCCAGCCCGGGCTACTTGTAAAGCTGCAGTGTTGCAGCATTGGGAACCTGAGGGGCAACGCGGTATACTCACCTACTTATTTATTTACCGTCAGACAGAGTCATCAAGATGTTTGAAAGCCTTACCGACCGCTTGGGCAGTGCCTTAAAAGGCATTACTGGCCAGGCGAAGCTGACCGAAGAGAATATCAAAGGCACCATGCGTGAAGTGCGCATGGCGCTGTTGGAAGCCGACGTGGCCCTGCCGGTCGTAAAAGATTTTACCGCGCAGGTCAAAGAGCGTGCTGTCGGTACCGATGTACTGAAGAGCCTCAACCCTGGTCAGGTATTCCTGAAAATCGTCCATGAAGAACTGCAAAGTGTCATGGGCGAAGCCAACGAAAAACTGAACCTGGCGACACAGCCTCCAGCCATCGTGATGATGGCGGGTCTGCAGGGCGCAGGTAAAACAACGACCGTTGGTAAGCTTGCGAAGTATCTTGCTGAGCGCGAGAAAAAGAAAGTGATGGTGGTTTCTGCGGACGTGTATCGTCCTGCGGCGATCAAACAGCTTGAAACTCTGGCGAATGAAGTCGGTGCTGGCTTTCACCCATCGACGGCAGATGAAAAACCGATCGATATCGCTAAAGGCGCGATCGATGCTGCCCGCCGTGGTGCGTACGATGTTCTGTTGGTGGATACCGCGGGTCGTCTGACAGTCGATGAGCAGATGATGGGTGAGATCAAAGATCTCCACGCTGCTATTACGCCGATTGAGACTCTCTTTGTCGTCGACGCGATGACAGGTCAGGACGCTGCGAATACAGCCAAGGCATTTAATGATGCCTTGCCTCTGACCGGTGTTGTACTGACCAAGGCAGATGGTGATGCGCGCGGTGGTGCAGCTCTGTCAGTGCGTCATATTACGGGTAAGCCGATCAAGTTTATGGGGATGGGCGAAAAGACCGACGCGCTCGAGCCTTTCCACCCTGACCGTGTTGCTTCACGTATTCTCGATATGGGTGACGTTCTCACCCTGATCGAAGAAGCAGAACGTAAGATCGATAAGTCGAAAGCCGACAAGCTTGCCAAGAAACTGAAAACAGGCAAAGGCTTCGATCTGGAAGACTTCCTTGATCAGATTCAGCAGATGAAAAACATGGGCGGCCTGACAGGTATGCTGGATAAGCTGCCGGGTATGGGTAACCTGGGTGCTATGGCCAAGCAGACGACCGCTGCGGAAGGCCAGTTTAAGCAGATGGAATCCATCATTTTCTCTATGACCCTTGATGAACGCCGCTTCCCGGACAAAATCAACGGCTCACGCAAAAAGCGTATTGCAGCGGGTTCTGGTACGCAGATTCAGGATGTGAATCGCGTTCTGAAGCAGCACAAGCAAATGCAGAAAATGATGAAAAAGGTCACGGCCAAAGGTGGCATGAAGAAAATGATGCGCGCTATGGGCGGCATGGGAGGACCAGGTGGTCCGGGCGGTGGTGGTATGCCGCCGGGTGGGATGCCTCCTATGATGCGCTAAGCAGCTGGCCCGAAGCTAGCTGCGTTGCAACAACTGTGTTGCAGAGTTTTCCGGAATGCTCACGTATTACAATACGCTCCGCTTCCATAAAATTCTGCGCCATGTTGTTGCGGCCTCGCTGACGCTTCTTCATTTCATAGATATATCCCGCTCCGAATATCACTTATTTTCTGACACAAGGTGTCGCCTATGTGGACCCAGAAAACCATCCAGTTAAAAGCTCGCGCTCGCGGCTTTCATTTAATTACCCGTGAGATTGAACAGGCGTTGCCTGAGCTTGCCGATGTTTCCGTTGGTCTGCTTCATGTGTTTATTCAACACACCTCAGCGTCTCTGACAATTAACGAAAACGCTGACCCGACAGTGAGAGTGGACTTTGAAGAAGTGTTCAGCCGGTTGGTGCCTGAAAATCAGCCATACTACAAACACAATGACGAAGGCCCTGACGATCTGCCCGCCCATATTAAATCCAGCTTACTTGGACCATCTCTTACCATTCCAGTGACGAATGGCAGGCTCGCTCTGGGGACTTGGCAGGGAATATACCTGTGCGAGCACCGTGATTACGGTGGTAGTCGTCGGTTAGTACTTACTCTGCAGGGAGAGTAGTGCCGGAATCGAATGATCAGGCACTTTCAGTTGTTCTGGCTTTGTCGATCTGAGCCTGAATCTCTGGAGAGAAGTCGATGCGGATGGATTTGATGAAATCGAAAAGGTCGTTTTCAGCCTCAAGTAGCATGGCGTCGCTATGCCCGTCGGGTAGCTCAAAGTTGTAATCCCCTGTGTCTCCTTCAATCATCAGCAAAGTATTTGAACTAAGCGGAGTAACGAAACACAGATCTGGTGGACCAAGCTCAGCATATCCTGTACGCATATATGCCCAATGGATACCATTTGATTTAAGTTCCACGGCTTCATCAATTGAACTCGGAAATACAAAAAAATCTGGATTGAAATCATTTTCAATCAGTTTTTCTTTAAGGTGATCTCTTATCTCTATTAAGTAGCGCTTTGCATCATCCACGGATAGCCTTGTCACAGTGGCACTCGCTTTACTGACCTGAAAGATTTGTACCATGAGATGGGTAGAAGATAGTTCTAAACCGGAGCTCTTCCGGTAGTATTGAAAAGAACTCCTCATAACACGCTTATAAGACATCCAGTCTTCTGACGGTACATCGTACGTTGCATGGTCCGACAGTGAGCCAATTTCTGTGTCACAGGACTTGGTTTTTTCTATGCTCGCAGTCGGAACAGGGATGTATATGCTGGCAACGTCCGTAGTGAACGTGAATATTACCTGGTCCGAGAAATCTGGTCCTGTAAGAAGTTTTACCATGCCAGTGTCCCAGTTAAATTCTTAACGTATTCAATAAAGCTGGATTTTATGCTTCCAGTACTTGAGTTGTAGTTTGAGAGGGCCGTGTTTGAACCTGATCCAGCTTTGGCCAATGCCTCCTTCAGATCGGTATTAGACGAACTTATTTCTGATGATACTTTTGCCGATGCCAGCGCTCTTTTATTATCGGTGAATTTACCCTCTATTTTGGCACCTCGGCGCTGAAATGCATTAACGACCTGAGCGGTGTCAGCGACGGGGTTTGTCAGTATAAAGTGGTGTTTATCTAGTAGATTGGGTAAGTGCTCTACGGCTAATTGCAGTAACTTAACCGTGTCACCCTCGATCTGCCATTTTATCGGTTTACCATTACTACGGTGCTTCTGTGTTTCACTTAATACACTAGCAAGCTCTTTCGCAACCACGGCCGGGCGCATGGCTCTTGAATCCGGTGTCATCCATAGCCCCATCTCATTCTCAATCGCAGCTGGAATATAGAAAAAATTAAAACTGTTTGGAACCTCCCAGCCGTCAACCCCGGCAAGAGTTTGAAGTACCCTTGCTGCCCGCGTTGCTTTTGCATGCGCTTTGATAAAGCCTTGCTCGTGTTCAGCAATTTTCGTGAGTACCTCAGCTGATTTACCTTCAAAGCTTTGATATAGCCCAGCTTGGTCTTCACCTTCTTCAGAAGCCCGTTGAACACCTGTGATATACACCCCGGCAGGAGTTTGATTGTCTTCAGAGCCTTGATGAATCTGATAGTAAATCGCCAGCTTGCCAATACTCTCCATATATTCGAATGGCGTACCTGTGTTCTGGTTGGCAGTGACATTGCCACCTAAAGCGCCCAGCTGCTCAATTTTGGAGGTCATTTGTAATGCGCTGGCTTCATCCGATTGAAAGGCATGAGCAAACAAAGGCGCCAGAGCAGCGTCGATAAATACTTTGCGGCCTCGGTTGGTATTGGTGTTCTTTGAAAATGGAATAAACTGGCGTGTGTCGGCTTTGCTGCCCAGAGTGTAGGCGAGTTTACGGCGGTGATGTACGATCATTGACACTATTGAGGCTCCCTGTCAGCTTTGCTGTCCTATTGGTGTGCAAGAATACCAGTCGGTCTGGCCCCAAACAACACACACTCAGGATTCGTTGGACGTTTTTTTGCAGAGCAACTTCTTATGAGACTGTTAAATTACGACACTCTGGATATCGTCGGTTTTGCGGGCGTGAGAGAACGCATTCTGGTGATGGACTCGCGTCAGTTCGGATATCAGAAGCGTGAGGATACCTGGGAGGGCTTGGGCCAGTTAATGTATCTTGCGCACGCGTACTTTAAGCCGGGTGGCAGCACTGGGCGTCATCAACACAGCGACATCGATATTGTCAGTATCGTTACCCGCGGGCGTCTTCATCATGAAGGCTCGGCAGAGGTACAACCGGATAGCGTAGCTGAAGACAGTACTCAAGGCTTAGTCGAAATTAAAGCCGGGCAGGTTATGGTGCAACGCTCGGGAAAATCCGGTTTTATGCACAATGAAATCAACCCAGATGCTGATATTGTGGGTATGGTACAGCTTTGGCTTCAACCGGCAGGTAGCGTTTCCGAGAGGGCGAGCCAGACTGTCATCGATGTTGGTCGTGGCCTGACAACTGTGTATCAGGGTATAGATACCGAACTAAGTATCTCTTGTCTCATGGAAAAGGAACTGCTGTCACTTCAGGACGGCTGGCTTTGCTACTTATTTCAAGGTGAACTGGAAGCAGGAAATCATACGATTCTCCGCGGCAGTCTTTTCTATCCTGATGAAGGTGAGTATCTGGCCAAAACCGATGACACCCGATTACTTATAGTTAAATCTGTTTTAGCGGAATAATGACTCCCAGAAATAATGAGGACAACAATGTTCAGAACTCTATTGATGCTATGTGTGTGTATTGTACTCACAGCCTGTAGCGGCACACCTTCAGACACCCTGATTGAAGAGTCTGTTGCACAGCAGAAGACAGTCAGCAATATGATTCGCGTGGTAAGTGTAGAAAAGTTAAATGGCTGGAAGGATCAGGAGTTTTATGTAGCCGATGTCCGCTATGAGTTGGAATTTCTGACCGACTATAAAACCTTCAGTGAGTCTTTAAAGGACGAAACCCCAGATTCTCTGGTGGGCAGTTTCTTTAACGGTTTCGGGTTGCTTGCACTATCAATGCAATATGGGAAATTCGAGAAAGGGCAGAAAGTAACTGAGCGAGCCGAATTTCGTTTTCGTGATACTGAAAACGGCTGGCAGTTGGCTGATTAAATGAGGTGCAGCATCACGACTCTGTGATGCTGCTCTGATGAACTTATATTAATTCCATCAATGCTTTCTTACTGTAATCCGTCAGTTCGTCAAAGCGACCTTCACGAACTTTTATAACCCACTCAGGGTCTTGCAGCAGGGCACGGCCTACAGCGACGAGGTCAAACTCGTCATTGCCCAAGCGCTCGGCCAGTTCATTAATGTTGCCGTGGGCAACGCCCGATGCATCAATCATGTCGCGTTTATCTTCATCAATAAAGCCGGCATTCAGACCCACACTGCCGACAGTAATCGCAGGCTTTCCGGTCAGTTTTCTGGTCCAGCCAGCAAGATTCATATCAGAACCTTCGAATTCTTTTTCCCAGAAGCGACGAGTAGAGCAGTGGAAGATATCAACGCCAGCATTTACCAGCGGCTTCAGGAACGCATCAAGCTCTTCCGGCGTATTGCACATGCGTGCGCTGTAGTCTTGTTGCTTCCATTGAGAGAAGCGGAAAATAATCGGGAAATCAGGCCCGACCCGATCACGGATTGCCTGAACGATTTCACAGGCAAAACGGGTACGTGCTACCTGGTCACCACCGTACTCATCATCGCGCTGATTTGTTCCTTCCCAGAAGAATTGGTCGATCAGGTAACCATGAGCGCCGTGAATCTCAACCGCATCAAAGCCAATGCGTTTTGAATCTTCAGCGGCTTGAGCAAAGGCTTCGATGACGTCGTTGATATCGTCTTTTGTCATTGCGACGCCGGTTTCGCGACCGGGCTTGAACAGGCCCGATGGACTGTAGCCGGGCACGGATGGATCAGGCTCGGTACCTTCTTTGCGGACAGCGCCCACGTGCCATAGCTGAGGAGCGATTTTGCCGCCCTTAGCGTGCACAGCGTCTACCACTTTCTTCCAGCCGGCTAAGGCTTCTTCACCGTAGATAAATGGAACGCGGGCATAGCCGTTTGCGCCTTTATGTCCGACACAGGTGCCCTCGGTAATGATGAGACCGACTCCGTTCGCTGCACGTCGTTCGTAATAGGCGACGTTCAGGTCGTTAGGCACGTTTCCCGGCGAGTAGGTGCGGGTCATGGGCGCCATGACGATACGGTTGCTGAGTTCGAGCTTGCCAAGCGTTATCGGTTGAAACAGTGCATCTGTGGTACTCATGAGGGCTCCGTTTTTTGCTGTTATCGGTAGTGAGTGATGGCACTCTGACATTGGACTCTAACACTGCATTCCCGCCCGGTATCGAGCTATTTGTGCCATATAAGAGTGAGGTGATCTGAAAAACACTGTTGCGAATGCGTTCGGGACGGTTACGATGCCGGCGTTAAACAGAGAGTTAACCGGACAAGTGTGAAACTGAGAAAATATGAAACTGAAAAAAATCGATAAAGCACGTTATCAGGAGCGTCGTTCACGCATCCAGTGGGCAATGATCGCAGGCTTGTTCGCAACGAGTCTGGGGTTCGCAGAATTATACCGTTATCTTTTTGTCGGCGGAGAATCCAGTCTGGCGCTCAATGCTGCGGGGGTGGCGACCGGCGTAGCCATCGTTACTTTCGTGTTGTTCAGGCTTCGCGATACGCCGTATTTCGATGAGGTTAATTATGTCTGGAAGCTTAAACAGGAGCTGAACCGGATTTATCGTAAGACGAAACCATTGGATCAGGCGCTGGAAGCGGGCAGTCGCGACGCGTTGATCATCAAGTTGTACAGCCTTGAGGGCTCGCGTCAGGTATACGATCTTGATGACAACACTCTGACGATGTCTGAGCTTGTTAAACAGTTGGATGAGTTGAAATCCCGCATTGAAAACGAGGCGCCGGGGGTTACCCATGACGACTACCGGCCCGAACTGTTAGAGCGGCTGTCGTGACCGCCGCGCGGGTGCGTAACGCCGTCAAAGCATGTAAACTACGCCCAATTTTCTGAGCACCAGTTTAGGTTCTACAACCATGATGAAATATATCTCCACGCGCGGTAATGCGCCGGAACTTACTTTTGAGGATGTCCTGCTGACAGGGCTGGCGTCTGATGGCGGCCTTTACGTACCAAAGGAAGCACCGCACTACACGCTTGAAGAGATCGAATCATGGCGTGACCTGCCATACACCGAGCTGGCGCATAAGATTGTTTATCCGTTTGTTGAAGGTTGTGTTGATTCAGATGCCCTGAAAGGCATGCTCGAAGACGTATACAACAACACTAACTTCGGTCACAAGGCGATTGCTCCGCTGCAGCAGCTGGATCATAACGAGTATGTTCTTGAGCTGTTTCACGGCCCGACGCTGGCGTTCAAGGATTTCGCACTGCAGTTGCTTGGCCGCTTGCTTGATTACGTGGTAACGCGTCGTCAGGAAAAAGTCGTAATTATGGGTGCGACGTCGGGGGATACCGGTTCAGCGGCCATCGAAGGCACCAAAGCCTGCGACAATGTCGATATCTTTATCCTTCACCCATATGGCAAGGTATCAGAAGTTCAGCGTCGCCAGATGACGACCGTTGAAGGTGACAACATTTACAACATCGCCATCGAAGGTAACTTCGATCAGGCTCAGGACATGGTCAAAGCCAGTTTTGGCGATCAGAGCTTCCTTCGTGGTGAGCGCAAACTGGTTGCGGTCAACAGCATTAACTGGGCACGCATCATGGCCCAGATCGTTTACTACTTCTATTCAAGCCTCAATCTTGGTGGTCCTCTGCGTCCTATGGCGTACTCTGTACCGACCGGTAACTTTGGTGATATTTTCGCGGGTTACATGGCGCGTAAGATGGGCCTGCCGATCGAGCAGCTGATCATTGCTACAAATAACAATGATGTACTGCACCGCCTGATGAGCAAGAATCAATACGAAGTTCGTCCTCTGAAGCATACGATCACACCTTCTATGGATATCGCGGTGTCCAGTAACTTTGAACGTCTGTTGTTCGACCTGTACGACCGTGACGGTGCCAAGCTTGCTGGCCTGATGGCGAAAATGAATGCCCGTGATGATGTTGTCTCTCTCGACGAAGATAAATTGGCGAAGGCTCGTGAACTGTTTGACAGTCTTGCGGTCGATGAAAAGACCACGGTTGAAACAATGCAGCTGGTCTTTAACGAGACAGGCTATCTGCTTGATCCGCACACCGCGATTGGTGTTAAGGCTGCGCGTGAGTGTCGCCGTAACCCGAATATCCCGATGATCACACTCGGTACTGCGCATCCGGTGAAGTTCGAGGATGCCGTAGGCCGTGCAGGATACGAGATGCCAGCGCTGCCACATCACCTGACGGATCTGATGGAGCGTGAAGAGCGTTTGTCAGTATTGCCAGCAGATCTTGAAACGGTACAGCAGTTCATCGCCGACAACACGTTCCGCGACTGATCAGAAATATCCGTATTGAGCGCCGTCGTTTGGGTATCGGCCAGCGGCGGCGTTTTTGTGTCAGTTGTCTACGAATTACACAGGAAGGCTTATGGAATATCAGTTACTCAGTGAGTACCCACAGAGCTGGATTTTTCGTCACCGGGAGTTGCCTGTGCCACAGGAACTACTGGATGATATCCGCCCTCTAAGTGAGTCATCAGCACTGGCATTCTGGCGTCAGCAGATCAGCAAAGAGGCGACGCATGCGGCGCACTTCATGAATGATGACTGGCCAAACCGGAATGGAATCTGGCATGAGAAAGCCGAGTGGCAGCCTCGTTGGGAGTCTGATGATAACTCGCTTCCAGAAGAACTCGATTTCGGTGACTGGGAAAATAACACCACGGTGTTTTTCTGCTACGACTGCCACAATGTCATCCAGACGACCTGGGGCACGTTCAGGCAATGCTGGAAGAACTTTCTGTTCTACGACGACGAACCTCTGCTGCTTGGCCGCCGCCGAATGCAGGTAGCGCGCTTCCACTCTGATGGCACCTTTGAAACAGGTGTTCGATGAACGGAAACGGGTGTTCGGTGAACGGAAACGGGTGTTTGGTGAGTGATTCCGATCATTCCGTCGTGAATAAATTCTGTGATTAAATGCTGGCTTCTGTTTTACCGGGAATACGTATGCGCTTTTATGCGGTAGTCATTGTTGTTTTCTTAACCTCTTTAACCGGGTGCGCTCACTGGCCCAGTGCTGAGCACCGTAATGTTACCCTTGATGGCGTTGAGGTGTTGTTAGAGCAATACTGCCAACCCGCGCAGAGTAGTGATTCAGATTTTGATGACATGCAGCAATCGCTAAAGGAGCAGCAGCAGCGCCTAGAGACCCTTGCACACTCGATCGATCGCCTGGCTCAGCGTCCTGTCTCTCAGGTGCCTCGCCCAGCCCCTGCTCCGCAGTGCCAACCCGCACTGATGAAAGCGACAACGGATGCTGATAATAAAGTCGTAGTCGGTGCTACTGAGTGGGTATTCCTGTCGCCTCCCGGGCGCTACTTGTCGGCCCGGGTTGATACCGGGGCGGAGACATCCTCCATCAGTGCCCGCAATATCGTGCGTTTCGAGCGCGACGGTAAGCGCTGGGTCTCATTCGATCTGGATACGGGCAACGCCGATAACGACATTCACCTTGAAGTTCCGTTGGAGCGAAACGTCCTTATCCGTCAGGCATCCTTTGATGACGTCGACCGTCGCCCGGTGGTTGTCTTCGATGTGAAACTGGGTGACAACCTGCATCAGCCGACTGAATTCACGCTTGCTGACCGTTCACGGATGTCTTATCCGGTGCTGCTTGGTCGCTCCTTTTTGAAAGACGTCGCTGTCGTTGATGTCGGTCAGGAATTCATTCATCCCCGTTCTAAACAACGCTGAAATACTCAGGTCGCTAATCTATGAAACCCGCCTCTACTCTGAGCTTTTATACACTGATCGTATTATTGGTTCTGGCTGGGGTCTCTTTGATCCTGCAGCGGCACTGGGTCTACGAAGTTCCTTTAATTCACGGTGAAACGCAGACGGTCTGGTCGGTTGAAGCCCTGGTCGAGTTTGAAGCCGGGGATCAGCCGGTGAAGGTGTCGATGGCGCGGCCCGCTGATCAGCCGGGATTCACCTTGCTGCGACAATCTGGTGCTTCGCCGGGGTATGGCCTTAACTTCGTAGACGGCCCCGACCCCCGCGCAGAGTGGACCATACGTCGCGCCAATGGAATTCAGCAGCTCTACTTTCAGGTGGATGTGCTTGAGTCGGACATGGCTCAGTCTGAAATTATTACACCGCCTGTATTGATGGAACCTGACTGGCAGGAGCCTTACCGCAGCGCTATTTACCGTCTCTCTAAAGACGCCTGGGACGCATCGTCGGATAACTTCAGCTTCGCCCGCGAGCTGATTAAGCGTCTGACGGAAGAAGAGTCACCGCAACATATTCAGTTGCTGAAGCGTGCATACAACGGTCGCTTGCCGAATCTTCTGGCAGAAGTACTGAATAACTCGTCTGTGCACGCCAGTGTCGTCTATGGTCTGGAGCTGGAAGACCGCCGTCGTCGCCAGATGCTGACGCCGTTATTGCGCGTCTGGGACGGTGACAGCAGTAAAGTATTCCGCCTCTACGAGATCAAAGACGAACGGCCTCTGGCGGATGACGAAGAAAAGCCGCTGTTGCTTTGGGAGCAGCGCGGCGCGCCTGTGCTTGATGTGATTGGTGGTGAAAATTCGCGTATTCGTTTCTCGATGCTGCGTCGCGAAGAGTCGACCTACTCGGCGCTGAACGATAGCCTGCCGCTGCAGTCTTCTCTGCTCAACTTCTCGATACATAGCCTGCCGGTGGCTGAGCAGGCGATGTTCAAAACCATCCTTCTGTTACCGGTGGGCGCTCTTGTAGTGTGCTTACTAAGAATTCTTGTGGGCATCCGGACCTCCGGAACTTTTATGCCTGTTTTGATTGCTATTGCCTTTATGCAGACTTCGCTCGGCACCGGCATCGTCGGCTTTATTCTTGTTGTTGCCGCAGGGCTGGTGGTGCGGGGTTATCTGTCCCGCCTGAACCTGCTACTGGTGGCGCGAATATCCGCGGTGATCATATCGGTCATCGCGATCATCAGTCTCTTCAGCGTGCTGTCATACAAGCTAGGGTTAACCGAAGGACTGAAGGTGATGTTCTTCCCAATGGTGATACTGGCCTGGACGATAGAACGTATGTCGATCCTTTGGGAGGAAGAGGGTGGCCGCGAGGTGATGATTCAGGGCGGTGGTAGCCTGATCACCGCCGTACTGGCCTACGGGGCGATGCAGCATCCATTGATTCAGCACCTGACGTTTAATTTCATGGGTGTCCAGTTCATCGTACTGGCGTTGATACTTCTTCTGGGTTCATACACCGGGTACCGGCTGTTTGAGCTGCATCGCTTTGCGGTACTCAAGCGTTGAAGTTTTTACCGTCACTTATTGCCCCGTGGGCACTGTCCCGCTTTGGTATGCTGGGGATGAACGAGCGCAACCGACGCTACATTGGTCGTTATAACCCACGTAGCCTGTTCCCACTGGTGGATAACAAACGTCTGACCCGTACCACACTCAGTTCGGCGAATATTCCCATGGCTGCTCTTATCGGGGTGGTCGATCAGCAGTCTCAGGTGAAAAAAATTGCCAGCCTGGTTGAAGGGCGTCAGGGGTTTGCGATTAAGCCGTCGAAGGGCAGTGGTGGCAAAGGTATTCTGATCGTTACTCACAAAGATGGTGATGAGTGGGTTAAAGCCAGTGGTGGGCGTCTGACGGTCGAAGATCTGAAACGCCATATTTCAAATATTCTCTCGGGCTTGTACAGCCTTGGCGGAGCAGCGGATGTGGCACTCATCGAGTCTCTGATCCATCAGGCACACCATTTTGATGACTACACCGTTGAAGGTGTCCCCGATATACGGGTTATCGTTTGCCGTGGATATCCGGTCATGGCGATGGTCCGATTGTCGACTCACGCGTCGGATGGCAAGGCGAACCTGCATCAGGGGGCTGTTGGTGTCGGTATTGATATCGCCACGGGTGAAGCTCTGGCAGCCGTTCAGCACGGCCAGTTATTAGAGAATCATCCGGACACGGGTAAGCACCTTGGAAAGCTGGCTATCCCTGACTGGGAGGCTTTGCTGGTGATGGCTTCCCGCTGTTATGACGTAACCGGGCTCGGCTATCTGGGGATTGATATCGTCGTAGACCGTGATCATGGTCCGTTGTTACTGGAACTGAATGCACGGCCGGGGTTGGCCATTCAGTTAGCAAATAATGCCGGTCTGTTGCCGCGTTTACGGCGTCTGGACAAACTGACGGCTGCGGATACGCGTCTTCCACCGGAAGAGCGCGTGAGACGCAGCCGTGAGTGGTTTGCTGATGAATCAGTCTTCGATAAGACTATCCAGTCCGGAGTGAAGCTCGCCAAGTGACGCCAGGTCACTGTAGGCTTTGTTCACATTCATACCGATTTTGTCTGCCACCTGAAGAGGGAAGCCGGCAACGATCTCATCTTCCGATAAGTTCTGGTCATGGGCCCTTTTCAGGTACCTGGCGATATAAATGATGCCCGCTTCTTTACTGTATTCTTCAGAGTTCTCAGGCAAGTACTGCTGGGCAATAGCGTTCTGAATGATTTCCGGGAATTTCCAGCGCTTGGCCAGTTCAGCACCTACATCGGCTGAGTTATAACCAAACTGACCGTTTTCTAATGTATGACGCTTCGACGAGCTCATGGCTTCAGTCTGGTCGATACTGGCGGCCTCTTTCGGGTAGAACATGCGGATAAGCAGGTTACCGACCGAATGCATCATGCCGCAGGTGAAGGCGGTGTCTTTGTCTACCTCGGGAGTAAATCCTGCAATCCACTTCGATAGTTCAGCGATGCTGAAGGCGTTTTTCCAGAAAGCATTCTGGTCGAATCCTTCGATTTTTGAGAATGCGCTGGTTACCCCGGATGCCAGCACCATAGTGCGCAGTGTGCCGAAGCCAAGAAGCATGACAGCATCCTGTGGCGTAGCAACAGTGCGTGGTACACCATAATGTGCAGAGTTCGCAAGACGGAGGACTTTGGCAGTCAGCGACTGGTCTTTAGCTACTTTGCCGCTGATGTCATCGATGTTCAGGGAGTGCTCGTCTCCTCTGAAGCTTTCCATCAGTTCCTGAACGACGCGGGGGATATGTGGGAGCTGCTTAGGTTCAGCGAAAATTGAGGCCATGTTCATAGTTATACTTCCTCTCGAGTAACTGCTGATAAGCATAGGCGAGGCTCCAAAATCTGCTTGTGATTCAACCGTTAACTTTCGTTAATGGTAAACTTCGGGGCCTCAAATACGCACCGGATCTGGAGAGTCGACATGCAGTCAAAACGTATTGGATTTATCGGTATGGGCCTGATGGGAGTGCCTATGAGCCTCCGGCTACATCGGGCGGGCTTCAGTGTTTCTGTCTGGAATCGCAGTCCGGATAAGTCCAAGCCACTGAAAGAGCATGGCGTACGGGTATGTGAACACTTACATGAGCTGATTTCAGGCTCCGACATCCTGATGACTTGTGTAACAGACACAAGTGCGGTGCGCGCCATTGTCGAAGGGCCCGGTGGAATAACAGAGCAAGGTCGTGATAGTCAGGTACTGATTGATTTTTCCAGCATCGACCCACAGGCGACTCGTGAATTGGCAGAGGCTCTGCTCAGTAAAACGGGTATCCGTTGGATAGACGCACCTGTCTCCGGCGGCGTTGCGGGTGCCGAGCAGGGCACACTGGCGATTATGGCAGGCGGTGACGCCGCGTTGATCGATAGTATGCGTCCTATACTCGAGCCTTTGTCACAGCGCGTCACGCACATGGGACCAACGGGGTCCGGGCAAGTCACTAAAATCTGCAACCAGATGATCGTCAGCTGTAATGTGCTGGTTATGGCCGAAGTTATGGCACTGGCTGAAAAGTCCGGCGTTGATGCGAAGCAGATACCCGAAGCATTGAAGGGCGGCTTCGCTGACTCTATCCCTCTTCAGTTGACCGGCCCACGGATGGCAGAGCGTGATTTTGATCCGGTAAAGTGGCATGTGAAAACACTGCTGAAAGATCTGGATATGGCAAACGCATTAGCGAAAGATTCCGCCAGCGCTGTACCTATGGCGGGGCAGGCGGCTGAGTTGATGCGTCTGCATGCTACGCAGGGCAGTGCTGAGCGCGACCCTTGCACCCTGATAGAAATGTACAGCAGCAAGGACGAAGAGGCATGAAGCTGACGGCGAACCTTTCACTGCTCTACACCGAGCTACCTATGCTGGAACGCTTTGCCGCAGCGGCTGAGGATGGCTTTACGGCGGTAGAAATCCAGTTTCCTTACGACACGCCGGCGGATGAACTCCGCAGAGCGCTCGATGACACAGGCCTTGAGTGCGTACTGATTAATATTCCCGCCGGAGACCTGATGTCAGGCGGAAAGGGGCTGGCTTGTGTTGCTGGTCGGGAAACTGATTTCGAAGCGGCCTTGGCCGAATGTGTTGAATACGTGCGGGTGTTGCGACCTCGTTACGTTAATGTACTGGCCGGTCGAGCTGCAGACGAAGAGAGATCTTCTGCTCTGGAAGTGTTGAGTAGCAATGTGCAAAAGGCGATAACACAGCTGGCGCCATTGGGAGTTCAGTTGACACTCGAGGCGATCAATACCTTTGATATGCCGGGCTTTCTCATCTCTTCTTTTGGAGACATGAGACGCTTTACCGAAAGTAGTGACGGGGATATCCGAATGCAGTTTGATATCTACCACATGGCGCGGATGGGGGAGCCTGTAGAATCTCTGCTGACGACCTATGGTGCTCAGTTGGGTCATATCCAGTTTGCCGATGTGCCAGGTCGGCACGAACCCGGGTCTGGCGAGTTGAACTTTGAGCGCCTGTTTGCTGCCGCGGAGCAATCTGGTTATCAGGGCTGGTATGGTGCTGAATACAGACCGGAAGATACTACCTCCGCAGGACTTGGGTGGATGAAAAAGTATCAGAACAGGTCGAACTGATCGTCTTTGCTGCCGCGTGGGGGAACCGGGTCAGGCTCTGAAGGTGATTCAGCCTCTGGCGGCTGCGACTCTGCCGTCTGGCCTTCGCTTTCGTTGGCGGTAACTTCAGCGGCTTTCTGTGCTTTTTGGGCATTCTCCTGCGCGATCTTCTCTGACAGAGTATCTGCCAGAAACAGGTCGAGCTGGGAAATGTCTGTTTCTTCTTCGGTAACTTCTTCGCCCGGCCCCGCCAATATTTTCAGGCGACGTTTCTCGCAAAGATTAATAATAAGTTGCTGTTGAAACGGAGTGAATTCATTCCAGTGGAAACGTTCTTTGCGGGAACGCAGGCAGCCTTTGCAATAACCCTTGTTATTGGCTGTGCAGACACCCCGACATGGGTTAGGAATTGTGAAGAGTTCACCCTGATCTAACATAAACAGACTTGTCTTTGTTTTGTCACAGAGTACCAGCATTTGGGCTGGTGTCGAGCGGGAAGCTCTGGGGAGGAAAATGCGGGCCCGGAATCAGACCGGGCCACAGCAATTATTCGGCAGGAGTTACGTTTTCTGCCTGAGGACCTTTCTGACCCTGAACCACTTCCATGGTTACGGCCTGGCCTTCTTCCAGTGAACGACGGCCATTGCCGTTGATTGCACTGTAGTGAACGAAAACGTCTTTTCCGGAATCCTGAGCGATAAAGCCGAAGCCTTTCTCGTCATTGAACCATTTGACTGTGCCTTGAACTAAATTTGCCATACTTTTTTCCTGAGATATTGTGCTGATTACATCAGCGGGCTTGCTATGTTACGGCATTAGTCAATCACTGGCCGGGGCTTCCGGAAGGTCTTTCTATAATGCCCTTATCGACCAAGATGCTTCATAAATTCATATGCTGCACTCGTCAATCGGCCTCCCCAAAAACGAGAGACGCGGTCATAGTATCCCAAGATTCCGTGCATACCAAGCGGTTACTGAGGAAATATCCCGTGGTAAAGAGGCCTCTTTGTATAAGTTTTGTATTAATTGTCGTCTTTGCTCAAAGCGCGTCGGATCTGACGTTCAGTCCGCCATTTCCAGAAGGCTGCCAGAACAGCACCAGCGATATTCTGCCAGACGCTGAATAGAGCGCCGGGTAGGGCAGTCAGAGGGCTGAAGAAGCTGTTGGCCAATGCGACGCCGAGCCCTGAGTTTTGCATCCCTACTTCCAGTGCAATGGTCCGCGCTTCGACTTCGGTGTTACCGTTCCAGCGTGCAATCCCGTAACCCGCGAGCAAGCCGATTAAGTTGTGCAGGACGACGGCCAGAATCAGCGAGTGACTTATTACCGCCAGTTCATCAGCATTGCTGGCAACGATCACTGCAATGATCAACAGAATGGCTCCGGTCGCGAGTGCCGGCAGATATTGGCTGACGCTTTTCTGAATGGCAGGTAGCCAGCGATTAACCAGAACACCGGCGCCCACGGGGAGAACAACGATCTTAGCGATCATCAGCAACATGCCGACGGTGTCGATATCAATGATACCGCTATGGGCCAGCTCTTCTGTGTAATTACGTCCGTAGAATGCAATCAGAAACGGCGTCAGGAATACGCCCCATAGGGTGGATGCCGTGGTCATGGTGACAGAAAGTGCGACATCGCCCTTGGCGAGAAACGTCATAACATTGGATGCTGTGCCACCGGCGCATGCGCCAACGATGATAAGCCCAACAGCGACTTCCGCGGGCAATGCAAAGAGAAGTGCGAGTCCCCAGGCGATGAGAGGCATTAGTCCAAACTGTAGAATGATCCCGAGGGCGACAGGCTGAGGCTTTTGCCAGATACGTCTGAAGTCGCTGAAGCGCAGCGTTAGCCCCATAGAGAACATAATGATGGTCAGAAGCGGTACAATGGCGCCGGTCAGCCCAAGCAATGGCTCAGGACTTTGCCAGGCCAGAAGACTCACGATAACAGCCAGAAATGGAAAAGCGCGCTCGGCATTAAGCATAGTAATGTCTCCGGTATCAGGTGGGCGGTTATATCGGTAATTGTGTACAGGTGCAAGAGCGCCTCCAGCCTCGAACCTGAGCGCTGCGACAGAAAATTTTTTAACTTTCGGTGTTCCTAAGGAGCTATTTTGGATATTCAGTTCAGCGATAAAACCCCGGTAGAGCGTTACCACTTACTGGTGCAGTCAGTGATCCCACGTCCGATTGCATGGATATTGACTGCCGAGGAAGACGGCGGTCTGAATCTGGCTCCGTATTCTTTTTTCGCGCCTGTATGCTCGGCGCCACCGACTCTTGTCGTCTCCATTGGTCAGAAGTCCGCAGGGACTGAAAAAGACAGTTACCGTAATCTCAAACGCTCGGGTTGGTGCGTCGTCAATATCGCCGATGCCAGCCAGGTGGATTCGTTAAATATGA
This sequence comes from Thalassolituus sp. UBA675, assembly GCF_002297765.1. Lineage (NCBI taxonomy): Bacteria > Pseudomonadati > Pseudomonadota > Gammaproteobacteria > Oceanospirillales > Oceanospirillaceae > Thalassolituus > Thalassolituus sp. UBA675. The sequence continues at coordinate 13,953 of NZ_DBNJ01000006.1, read as the reverse complement.
GTTCAGCGACACTGGCTGCCGGTGTCAGCGAAACCAGCAGTTTTGATATCCCTGTCGAGCCGCAGGAAAACTGGCCGCTTCCACGGGTGGCCGCGGCTCCTGTTGCTTTTCTCTGTCGCTACCAGCAGCAAGTTGATCTTGGCGCCGGGCCTCAGCATGTTGTCTTTCTTGAGATTGAGAGAATGTTTATTGATGAAGGTGTGGCTGCCGACGTCGATGGGCGTCTCAAGCTGGATTCTGAGTTGCTGAATCCTCTGGCGCGGTTGGGCGGGGCTGATTACGCTGCCCTTGGTGAGCGAATGGTTCGTCCGCGCCCGGAGTGAAACTGCAATTAGAAAATGTGTGGCTACAAGCAAAAACGCCGGATTAATAATCCGGCGTTTTTTCTTTAATCGACCTGAGTAAGCGGGATCATCCGAGCATCCCGTGCCTTACCGTAGGCTCGCATCCGCCACAAGCAGAGGGCAATGAAAGCTACGCATCCGGCAATCCAGCTTACCGCAGTTGCTGGCGTACTGCCAAGCTGTCCCAGTTGGTAAACGATGACGGCCGTTGTATATGCCAGGCCGGTGCTCCAGCCAGTCACAAACAGCATCCAACGCATGCCTGATTCACGTGCCATCGCCCCGAGGGTGGCTACGCATGGCGTATACAGCAGTACGAACACCAGATATGAAAAGGCGGCCCACTGGCTAACAAACAGCACTTCCATGGTATTGAAGGTCGCATCCTGAACGCCTTGCTCTTCACCCTGATCTGCGCCGATAAGAGAAAGGCCCAGAGGGTCGAGCAGCGCGTCAGCAAGGCCGGCAAGATTATCAGGAATGGTCATTGTCGCTTCCGCCAGACCGCCCCAAAGGTCGTATTCTGTAGCCTCTGCTTCAGCAGGCGAATAAAGCGCATCCAGTGTACCGACGACGGCTTCTTTGGCGAAAATGCCTGTGATAATACCGACGGTTGCAGGCCAGTTATCTTCCTGTACACCGAGCGGGGTAAAGGCTGGTGTGACTGTGCGGGCGATGCTGGACAGTATTGATTTGTCACTGTCTTCATTACCGAAGCTACCGTCAGTACCGAAAGAATTCAGGAAGCTGAGGATGACAACCACAGTGACGATCGTTTTACCCGCGCGCAGAGTAAATGAGCGCAGACGCTCCCAGGTTTTCAGCAGAACGCCCTTCACCGTTGGAATATGGTACGCCGGGAGTTCCATAACAAACGGCGTCAGCTCGGGTTTAAAGAGGGTATTTTTCAGTGCAACGCCGGTCAGCATTGCCATCACAATCCCCAGAATGTAGAGGCCGAAGACCATCAAGGCTCCATTTTCGCTGAAGAAGGCCGCAGCGAAGAGAGCGTAAACACTCAGGCGGGCACCACATGACATAAAGGGTGCCATCGCAATCGTTAGCAGGCGGTCTTTCTCAGTATCCATAGTGCGCGCAGCCATCACCGCCGGTACGTTGCAGCCGAAACCCACGATCAGAGGAACAAAGGATTTTCCGGGCAGGCCTACGCTGCGCATCAGCCGGTCCATAACAAAAGCGGCGCGCGCCATGTAACCGGAGTCTTCGATGACAGAAAGGAAGAGATAGAGCCCGGCAATCACGGGGATAAAGGTAGCTACTAGCTGGACACCACCGCCGAGGCCGTCGGCGATCAGGGTCGATAACCACTGCGGCGCGCCGATGCTGTCCATGATTTCGTGAGTACCATCAACGAACACAGTCGCAAAGGCGATATCAAAAAAGTCGATAAAAGCTCCGCCCACATTAATAGCGAACAGGAACATCAGATACATCATGAAGAAGAAGAAGGGGATGCCAAGCCAGCGGTTGAGAACCCAGGCATCAATTTTTTCAGTGATTGATCTACCCTGGCTACGGATCGTGAGGGCATCTCTGAGAAGTACTTCAATGCTTCTGTAACGGCAGTTGGCAATCAGCACGTCGATAGGCTGTGCGTGAGCTTCTTCGAGCTTAGCTCTGAGTTCGGAAGCCAGCTGTGCCGTTTTTTGGCGGATCTCGCTGTCGAGAGGCTGTAATGAATAGACATCACACTCAAGCGCTCGAAGAGCAGTCCAGAATGGGTTCGTCACGTGCCCTTGCAATTGCGCCTGAAGTTCATCAATGGCGACATCCAGATCTTTATCCGGTCGTACCATCGGAGTTGCGACCGTCGGATGTTCAAGCTTATGGGCGATGGTGCGGCAGAGCTCCGGAACCCCGACATTGTCTGAGGCAACGATTGGCACAACAGGGACACCTAAGCGTTGCGACAGGACCTGACAGTCGACGTGAATACCTTCGCGCTCGGCAACGTCGATCATGTTGACTGCGCAAACCACAGGCACGCCCATGTCGAGCAATTGTGACGTCAGAAACAGATTGCGGTGCAGGTTAGTGGCATCAAGAATATTGATAATCAGGTCAGCTTCGCCGCTCAGAGCAAATTCCCGGGCGATTTTTTCGTCCGTCGAAAGCTCTTCATCATGACTGTCGAGAGCGTAAGTGCCGGGCAGGTCGACAAGCGTATGCTGGCCGTTGCGAAGGGTGAGTACACCTTCTTTTCGGTCGACGGTTACGCCGGGCCAGTTACCCACTTTCTGACGTGAGCCTGTCAGCGCATTAAAAAGAGTGGTCTTACCGCAGTTCGGGTTACCGATGACACCGATGGTCGCGCGTTGAGTCAAAGTAGATCTACCTCAATGATGGCTGCTTCTTGTTTCCGCAGGCTGACAGATGCACCACGTAACTGAATCTGAATAGGATCGCCGAGTGGCGCCAGGCGCATAACCTGGACTTCGGCACCGGGCATGACACCCAGCGCGAGGAGTTTTCGCCGAAAGTTGGTTTCAACGGCCGAGAAACCTGTGATCGTGGCTTTGGCGCCAACGCTTGCCTGATCCAGTGTGGTACTGGTCATGAATTCTGATCTCGGGAAATGGTGCTTAATGATAATTCTTATCATTAGTGTAAGCAAGCCGGAGCCTGATGTCCTTAAAGCAGACAAGACTTTACAGAGCGGAATATAGAAATACTACTTCGCGAATATTTTAATATATTTGCCTTAAACCATTTATTCGGTAGTATGGCGCACCCTATATATCAGCGGGCATATATATCCAATATGTCTGCAAATGATAGAGCACCCCTATAATATCTTTTAATCAGAGGTTACCGCGTGTCTGTATTTGATCAGGACATTGATAAAAAAATTCGTCAGCACCAACAGCAGATTGCTGAACTGGAGCAGTTGAAGAAAGATCAGGAAAAAAAGATCGAAGGACTGAAAGAGTTTGATGTAGCGATCAAGCGTTTGTGCAACCAGAACGCTCTGACTGAAGACGAGCTTTATGTTTCCCGCTCTGAGCAGATTGAAGCCTGGTTGGTGGGTATGGCAAAAAGCGAATCGCCATCGTCTATTTATAACAACCTGAAGCGTCACTTCGAGAAGACGCTGAATCGCGAAGCGAAGAAAGGCGACAAGAAAGCGTCTTCACTGCCTAAGCCTAAACTGGCTGTAGGTACATATCGCAATCCAGCGACTCAGGAAAAAGTCGAAAAGATTAAGCGTAACCCTCGTCAGCTTGACCAGTGGATTGACGAACACGGTATTCAGATTGTCCGCACCTGGAAAATTGACTGAGCACCGTCGTTAAATAAAAAAAGGGCACCTTATTCAAGGTGCCCTTTTTTTATTGGCGCTTTATTGAGAGGCGCTGTATTTATAGCCTTATGCTATCCGTAAACGCAGTGCACGTTTGCTGACATCAATTTCCTGCACTTCGACTTTCATTGCCTGGCCAAGAACAAAGCGCGCTTTGTCGTTGCTGTGAGCAATGGTTTTGCTGTCGAATTTCCAGCCGCCTTTGGTTTTGCGGCGGTCGATGACACCGTCGATACCAGAATCGTTCAGGCGTACTGTAATCGAGCTGCTGTTCATATGAACAATGGTCGCATCGTAGAGTGTGCCTTCTTCCTGACGGCTCAACCATTCAAGTTTCAGCCACTGCTCCGACAGGTTAGAGGCCATACGTGCGCGATTCTGACGGTCCTGGATGTTACTGAGCTGTTCGTCAGTAAACGCAGGCGGCGTTTCGTTATTCAGAAGTGCACGGACAGTGCGGTGAATCAGCAGGTCATTGTACTTGCGCAGCGGTGAAGTGAAGGTGGTGTAGCAGCTGAAGCCGAGCCCCATGTGAGGGGAGCCTTCGCGGCCAAATACGCTGCGGTCCATCTGGCGACTCAGAATTGTACGCAGAGGCAGGTCAGTTTCTGCTGTGGTGGCTTGCTGCAGTAACTTAACGTAGCTTTCGAGTGTTGTGAGGTCTGGCTTTTGCTCGAGGCCCAGTTGTTCTTTTAACAAAGCAGCGGCTTCGCCGAGGCGCTCGGTACGGATACCGCTCTGCTGAATAAACATACCGGCGTTCTGGCTACGGAGCCACTCGGCAACGCTACGGTTACAGACCAGCATGCACTCTTCGACCAGCTTGTGCGCAGCATTGCGCTCGATGCGTACAATCTCATCGACTTTACCTTGCTCGTTGAGCACAAGCTTGTAGTCAGGGCGGTCTTCCATCACCAGACAATTAGCCTGGCGCCACTGGTTCAGTGCGCGGGCGCAATCTGCGAGGTGCAGTACGGGACCGTGCAGTTCGGCTGGAATGTCATCACAGCCGCTGTCGATCAGCTGAGCAACCTGAGAGTAGGTAAGTTTGGCCTTGCTCTCGATGATCGCGCTATGCAGCTTGGTTTCTTTTACACCCGCGTCAGCATCGAGGCGAAGCTCTGCCACCATCGCCAGACGTTTTTCTCCGGCCTGCAGTGAGCTGAAGTTTTCAGACAGCTCAGTTGGAAGCATAGGCACGACGCTGTCAGCAAAATATGCTGATGTCGCACGTTTCGCTGCTGCATCTTCCAGAGCTGACCCTGCCTGAATCAGTGCGTCAGGGTCGGCAATAGCCACCCATAATGTCCAGCCATCGCTGTGAGCTTCTGCAAACAGAGCATCATCGATATCGCGAGTGCCTGCAGAATCGATCGTGACGAAAGGCAGATGAGTAAGATCGGTGCGTTCAGCGGCCTGAGTTTCAATCTGGCTGGCATCAATCTCATTGACGGCCTTCACTACTTCTTCACTGAATTCGTTATCGAGACCAAAGCGAGCCTGCATAAAGAGACGTTCGATATTAGGCGTTGTCTCTTTCCCTATGATCCTATCTATGCGTGCCTGGGCTTTTCCCTTAGGGAAGGGATGGCGGGTCAGTGTCGCTGAAACGAAGTCACCGTCTTCAGCGTTCAGGCGATCCTGTGGGGGAACGAAGATCCAGCGGTTCAGTTTGTCGTGGTCCGGGTCAATAAAGTGACCTTTGCCGCGGACAATATAGCGGCCACAAAAGGTCTTCAGTTCGGACTCGAGCAGCTTTTCAATGATCGCCTGCTCTTTATCATCGCCAGCCGGTTCGACCCGGAAGTCGATGGTATCGCCCGGTAAGACTTTTTCCATTTCGTCGGGGGAAAGGAAATAGCTCTTCCCTTCATCGGTGCCGACAAAGCCGAACCGACCGTGGCTTCCACGCACCAGGCCTTTATAGCGAGGGGTGTTATCGTGGATTTCCTGCTTCAGTTGTTTCAGCTGCGTAAGTGCGTTCTTATCAAGCATCCGGAGGGACTCTGGTCTCAAAAAGCGGCAAGTTTACTGGAATTGTGTCCGGGCTTCGAGTACTCGTCGCCTTCTGATCCGGATCTCAGAGTTTCACTTATGCACGATAGAGTGTGACGCGGCGGAATTCGTCTAATTCATCCAGATCAGGAACGGTAAAAGAGTCGAAGGCCGAAACAGATCGGTAGGGTGGAAAGTCGAAGTTTCTGATCCGGGAATCGGCAACTAGCACGGAGGGTGCCTTTTCTCTGAAGACATCAAGAAATGCCAGATTTGCGCGATCATAAAGTACATCGGCAGCGATCAGCAGGTCAGCATCTTCCTCCAGCGTGAAAATATCGTCATGCAGTTCAATTGTCACCTGATTGAGTTTTGCGTTGATCGCGCAGGATTCCAGGGCATCCGGGTCAATGTCGCAGGCGATAACCCGTTCAGCACCGACCATGGCGCAGGCAATGGCAACCACGCCGGAACCTGCGCCAAAATCGATGACGGTTTTATTGCGCACCCATTCTGGGTTATCGAGAATGGCCCGGGCGAGAACCTGACCACTGGCCCAGCAGAAAGCCCAATAGGCTGGGTAAGCCTGAATCTGTAAAATTTCTTCCTGAGTAAAGGCTCGTCTCATGGATTCGGGTTCAACTAACCACAGAGATATCTCCGGGCATTGGGGCAACTGTTGGGTAGTGACCTGTGCCTCCGAATGCATTTTCTGAATGAGTTTGTTGAGCTGATCACTCATGGCCAGCTCGCTCCGGGCGAAGGTTGATCGTTTGCCCGGGGCAGGCTATCTGATACCCGGCTTTGCTCAATTCGGCCCCTGCAGATTCATCAGCGTAATGGTATAGCGTCAGGCGTTGACAGATATCCGGGCGGTATTCCCGGGCGAGATCAGCGAGCCCGGTATGAGAGGGGTTGGGGTCAACACCGCAGTCGTGGAACAGCTTTTCTTCGGTGCTGACCACGTGATGAAGTAGTTCAGGCACAGGGCGGGTATCTCCGCTGTAGAAAAAGACGCCGGGCAACTGCAGTGCAAAGCTGGAACCGGGGCCGTGATGGCGTGTCGGATAAATACGGAAGTCTTCCTCGCCATAGCGGAAAGCATCAGAGACCGGACGTAATTGAAATGACTGCCAGAAGTCGTGGTCTCCTTCGGCCATCTGCCCCGGGTAAGTGGCCAGTCGCTGATGCAGCAGAGTAATCAGTGATACGGGAACAAACAGTGGAATGGGGGGCGCATTCCTGAGGCGCGCCCGTACCGTGAGAATTTCAAGGTCAGCAATATGGTCGAGGTGGCAATGCGTCAGAAATACTGCTGATGGTAACTGCCCGTTATAGTGTTCGGCATAGGTGTTCAGAGTGCCGGGGCCGCAGTCAATTAACAGCAGTGGGCTGCCGTTTTTTTCCAGTACGGCAGCCGATGAGCCCACCGACAGGTTGCCACCGCTGCCTGTACCGGTGAAGAATAGTGAATATGATACGGAGTTCCGGGTCATGATACTCAGCCAGTTTTTCAGGAGGTTATCGCTGATGTGGCGTCCGAAGTTAATGCAGATACCAACAGCACTGGAGGCTTTGCCGGGGCGGAAGGAAGCTATACCGGTCGAGCCTGAACATTTTGTTAATGGTCGTAATATTACCGGGCCTTGTCCACCGGGCCTGAAAGAAATTATCGTCGGAATGGGCTGTTACTGGGGTGCTGAGCGACTTTTCTGGCAGTTGCCGGGGGTGGAAGTCACCTCTGTTGGTTATGGCGGAGGTCATACCCGCAACCCGACGTATGATGAAGTGTGCTCTGGCCATACAGGGCATGCCGAGCTGGTAAGAATTTGGTTTGATCCTGCGGTAATACCCCTGGAAGCCATTCTTAAAGTCTTCTGGGAAAATCACGATCCTACTCAAGGCATGAGACAGGGTAATGACGTGGGTACGCAGTACCGCTCAGCACTTTACACGGACAGTGATGATGATCTTGAAATTGCGAAGGCAAGCCGTGATAAGTACCAGCAATTACTGAGCGCCGCGAGCTACCCTGAGATCACGACTGAGCTGCGCTCGAACGTAAGCTATTTCCTCGCAGAAACGTATCATCAGCAGTATCTGGCGAAGAATCCGAACGGCTATTGCGGCTTAGCGGGCTGTTCTGTCGGTTTTCCAGAGGCGTGAATATCAGCGCATGAAATCAGCCGGAGAAGCTTCACTGCAATGGTTTGATGCTCACTGCCATTTCGACTTCGAGGTGTATGAAGGCCGTCGGGAAGGCGACTGGGCGCAGGCGAGTGCTGCAGGCGTTGCGGGTGTCATGATTCCCGGTGTCAGTCGCGCTCTGACAGAAGCTTTGATGAAAAGACCGTCGCAAGGCTGGAATCAGCATTGTCTCGCAGGTCTGCATCCATACTGGTGTCATGAACACCACTCCTCTGATCTCAACTTTCTTGAGCAGGCGCTTAAGCAATTGAAGTCAGCAGCCGTTGGTGAGGCAGGGCTGGATGTTCATCTGGCCAAGTCAGGTCAGGTAGCTATGGAAACTCAGTGGCAATGGCTGCAGCCGCAAGTCGAGCTGGCGGAACACTTGCGGTTGCCACTGGTATTGCATGTCCGGGGAATGCACGACGAGCTGTGGTCGTTTCTGCGTCGCCGGAGTTTCTCGTATGGCGGCCTGGTACATGCGTTTTCTGGTAGTGAGCAGCAAGGGCGCCGCTGGCATGAGCTGGGCTTCGCTCTCGGAGTGGGAGGGGCCATGACACACCCTCGTGCGCAGCGCCTGAGACGCACGCTTACGGCCTTGCCCTCTGAGGCTCTGCTACTCGAGACCGATTCGCCAGATATGCTTCCCGCATTCCTGGGTGGTCGGGTCAATGTTCCGGCGATGATTCCGCTTTACGGTGCCATCTTAGCGAGGTTGCGCAACATGGACTCCTTGTCTGAAATTGCCCAGATTCAGCAGCAGAATCTGTACCGGATTTTTCCTTTGCTTGCGGTAAATTCGTCTGAAAACTCAGCTTTTAATAGTCTTAAGGACTGACAATCCGACCGAATGAAAGGGGCTGAAAAGATCCCTTGCTGGGCATGTTTCAGAGGCGTAGCTTGGTTCGCCCGGTCTCTTAAATACGCCCGGATTAGTCCCCGGACCAGACTTCAGTAAAGAGGCCTTAACCAACGCCGCGAACCCGTCAGGGAGGGTTGTTATGTTCTCCAATCACATGTTCGGTCTGTTGTACGATGCGCGCCGCGAGTGGCGCGAAATCAGCCGTGAACCCGAAGAAACCATTACTCAGGTCTACGTTAAACACGCGCTACTGCTGGCGATGATCCCGCCGTTTGCTCTGTTCACAGGAACGACCCAGATGGGCTGGAGCTTCGCAGGGCAGGATCTGGTATTCCTCAGTATCGGCAGTGCTGCAGCGATTGCAGTGGCATTCTATATCAGCCTCTTGCTGGGGCTGGCTTTGATGTCATTTATTATCCACTCTCTCGAGCATGCCTTTGGCACAACCACCAGCTACGAGCGATGCCTGCTACTGACGGTCTATACCGCAACGCCGATGTTTCTTGCCGGTGCAGCTGGATTCTTTCCTGTGTTCTGGTTCGACGCCATCGTTGTCGGTATTGCCGCAATGTATAGCCTCCATCTGCTGTTTACCGGTGTTCCTGTGTTTATGGACATCCCTGAAAGTAAGGGCGCTATGTTCTCTTTCATGGTTATGACAGCAGGCATGTGTATGTTGGTTGGAGGTATGGCGATCACTGTCATCCTCTGGGGGCTGGGAATGAGCCCTCAGTATATTTTGAGCTGAGTTCCTGCCGCTGAATTATCCGTTTATCGCTTTCGCCTGAAAGCGGTTACACTGCTTGCTGATGTTTTGATTAGTGGCAGTGTGACGTGCGTTTTTTCGCCTGTATTTTTTGCAGTGTGCTGGTGGTTGAAGCGCCTGTTCTGGCCAATGAGCTTCCTTCTGATTTTGATGAAATGCCAGCGGACCTGCAGACGGTTCTGCTGGATTTTTTGTCACCGGATCAGGCTGAAATCTGGGGTGAGGATGCACGCCAGTCGGGCACACACACGCTCGTCCGTTATCTGGATGACTACCACACTCAGGTCGAGGTCGATTTTGCCGGTGGTCAGGTACGTGTAGAAACCCGGGGCGGGGACGAACCGCTGCAGCAGTTGCGCCAGGCAATTGTGAGTATCCTTCTTACCCCTGCCGACCCTCGGCTTGTAGACCTCTATACCGCAGCTGATTTTGGTCTCACTGGCACTCCTTTTCTTTTAGGTCAGGTCTTAGATCAGGAAGGCAAAGAAGTCGGTACACAATGGCGGGCACAACGGTTTGCCGATTATCTGATTCGCCAGAAAGTGAATAAGACAGGGCGCGGTTATCGGGTTCAGATCTCCATGGTGCGCCAGCATGAGGTGGTCGCAGCACGCGGTGTTGCCGAGCAGGTTCGATTCGCTGCGCAGAGATACCAGATCTCTCCCGCACTGATCTACGCAGTGATCGAAACAGAAAGCAGTTTTAACCCATTCGCGGTTTCACATGCTGGCGCGTTTGGTTTGATGCAGGTTATGCCCCGTACCGCCGGCCGGGATGTTATGCAGAAAATCTATCGTCGCGACACGGTGCCGGGGCGCTCCTTTCTGATGGATACCAACAACAATATTGATTTCGGTACGGCCTATCTCTCCATTCTGCGGGATAACTATCTGCGTGGTATTGAGGATCCGGTAGCGCGCGAGTACTGTATGATCGCAGCTTATAACGGCGGTGCCGGGCAGCTGCTGAAAAGTTTTCACCGGGACCGCAAAGAAGCGATGCGGCGTATTAATCGCCTATCTGCAGCGAAGGTTTATCAGCATATTGTCAGACGCCATCCAAAGGCAGAAACCCGCAACTACCTGAAAAAAGTCACTGAGAGAAAACGCAAATATGCCTCCCTCTGAAAACACCCCTTTTGCGCGTGAGCTGGAACAGCTGACTGCGTCTCTGGCCTTGCCGGGCGCACGTTTGTCCCGGCGTTGGTTGGATAACGAACTGCTGGCGCTGTGGCTGTTAGAGGTTGATGATCATCTCAGTCTTGATACTCAGGCGATTGGCCGTTTCTGGCAGCGTTTGCCCTTCTGGGCCTTCGCATGGGCAGGTGGGCGAGCACTGGCCAGCTACATCGCCAACAATCACCATCTTGTTGAAGGGAAGCGCGTTCTCGACTTTGGTTGCGGCTCCGGCATCGCCGGAATAGCCGCGGGCATGGCCGGAGCCAGTGAAGTCTGGGTTGCCGATCTGGACCCTAATGCCTTGATGGCGACCCGGGTGAATGCCGCATTGAACGGAATTGATGTGCACGTGGTCTCAAACGGAGAGGACTGGCCTGAAGTCGATGTCGTGCTGGCGGCGGATGTTCTGTACGATATTTCGAGCAGCGACGATCTTCGTGCGCTGACTTTATCTGTCCCGGAATGGTTGCTGGCAGAGTCGGAAAAAGTAGCGCCGGATTTTGTCGATCTTCAGTGCCTGGACTCAATCGTAACATCGACGTTACCTATGATTGGTGATTTCGATGAAGAGGTTCAGATTGGCATTTATTGTCGGAACCACCAGGTAATACTTAATTGATACTAAGGATAAAAAGAATGCGATTTTTTACTCTTCTGGCGGCGTTAACACTCACTGTGCCGGCGTATGCTGAACTTACTAAAAGTCAGGTAGAGCGCTGGGTGGCAAGCCTTGAACCCGTGCAACACTGGATTGAAGAGAATCAGGATAAGGTCAACAAACAGGATCTTATGAAGCCCGGTAAAGGCGGAATGTCAGATATGTTCGACAACGCCCTGACTGAGCTGGAGAAGGCCGGTATTGCGGATGACTTTGAGTCTGTCGTAAAGAAGCAGGGCTATGATTCCTCAGAAGCCTGGGCGGATGACTCAGGTGAGATTACGCTGGCGTACCTGGCAACCACCATGGAAGGGAAGATTCCAAGCCGCGCAGCAATTGAAAAGCAGCTGAGTCAGGTCGATGCCAGCCCGCTGCCTGCCGCGCAGAAAAACATGATGCGTAACATGCTTGAAGGCACGTTGTCGATGATCAGCGAAGTTGAAAATGTACCCGCAGGCGACAAAGCACTGATTCAGCCCTATATTAAAAAGATTGAACAACAATTTGGTCACGCGCACTGAAGGACGGGGCGTGGATACTGACCGGAGATATTTCGATCAGATAAGGGGCTGCTGATGAGCTATCGGACCGTAGGTGACATTCTTGAGTTCAGCGAAGGGCTGCATCGACACGCTTCTGCTTTGTACGAGCGGTTGCGTGACGACACCCAGCGTGAGCGCGTGGATATGATGCTTAAGTTGCTTGCTGATCACGAGCAGCGCCTGGCAACCGCACTTGAACGTTACCGCGACGGAAACAAAGCAGCAATACTCAGCGAATGGCACCAGTTTGAAGCGGCGGACGTCGCCGACATAGTGATGGATGCAAGAGAGCTACACATGGATATCAGCGTCACTGAACTGGTTCAGCTGGCGTTAAAAGTGGACGATTATCTGATTTCGGCGTATCAGCAACTCGCGGCCGATGCATCATCGGCCGAAGTCAGAGCACTGTTTGAGGATCTTGCCAATCTTGAGCAGGCAGAAAAGATCAGCGCCGTGCGAGCGGCGCTGTCCGTTGATGACTGGTAATCAGTCGGCATTCTCTTCTTCAAGCACCTGAGCAGTGCCCGCTAATTGTTGACGGCGATAGGCGGCAGGGGTAACTCCAGTCCACTGTTTGAACGCTCGTTCAAAACCTCGACGGTCAGAAAAGCCCAGGTCCAGTGCCAGCTGCTGTACATCCGTGCGTGCGGACTTTAATGCCACTTTCGCTTTTTCGAGGCGAACCTCGCGAACCAGGGTCGAGAACTGACAGCCTTCTTCCTGTAAACGGCGGGTCAGAGTACGGCTACTGGTGCTCAGTAGTTCAGCCACGGCATCTTTTGTCATCGGCACAGTTTCAGGCCACTGATACAGAATGTGCATCACTCTCTGGCTGAAAGTCTTGAGGTTACTGAACCTCGCAAGTGCTTGCTCAGCCTCACTCCGTAGCATTGAAAACAGCTGTGGATTCGCATACGCGAGCGGGCTGTCGAGATGCTTACTGGAAAAGCTTACCCAGTTCTCCGCCTGATTGTATTGCACAGGCACATCAAAGAACCGCTGCAGACGATCTTTATGCTGAGGCGGTGGGTGCCGGAATCCGAGACCCTGTATCTGATAGTAGCTTCCACCGATCGCCTGGCCAGCCGTATGGATGCCCGATGCGATAAATTCAGAGCGCGTCTGGCTACCAAAAGGCGTACCCTCGGTGACGTAGAACACGATTTTGATGGAGTCCTGGCCGATAAAGAAGTCCGGTGCCCGGCTATCACTGATTAGGGCGTAATAACGGCGCAATACCGCTAAAGCTTCTCTGCCGGTCTGGCAGCTACTGATCAGGAACCCAAGCAGATAAAAACTCGGCGTCTCAAGGCGTTGGCCTGCGGACAGTCCAATCGCTGGATCGTCGAGGAGGCGGGATGCCTGCTCAAGTAACTGATCAAAATGGTTGATCGAAATACGCTGTGTTGCACTGGTGACTGATGGTGCGTCCAGACCCAGGGAACCCAGCAATTCTCTGCTGGAGATGCCTTTGCTCTCCAGTAGGCGCAACAGGGGCTGTAATGCCGCCGTCGTCATAGTATTGGCTGGACTAGTGCTCATAGGGTTCAGAATGTCTTTTTATTTTTCTTATTTTTGTCGGTGCCGATACAACCTACCTGAAGTGGCGCATCTGACCCGACTCTGAAAGTGTAAGTTATCACCAACCTGCGATTGCACCAATAGCCGTTGAACAAAAAATCACCGATTTGTCATAATTTTCCTGTCTCTGGCACCATTTGTGTCATCGGTGTTGACACATGATGGTACCGGGCGTAATATGCGCAGCCTCTGTCGCGGGGTGGAGCAGCCTGGTAGCTCGTCGGGCTCATAACCCGAAGGTCGTCGGTTCGAATCCGGCCCCCGCAACCAACAGACTTAATACTGTCATCAGGACATGTTCAGATTGTTGGTTACAGCAACTCAAACCTTACTGCTCAAGAGTTGCGTTTTTGTCAGAGTTATGTCGCGGGGTGGAGCAGCCTGGTAGCTCGTCGGGCTCATAACCCGAAGGTCGTCGGTTCGAATCCGGCCCCCGCAACCAACTTAAAAGACGATCGCAAGGTCGTAAGTTTAGATAAACTTTAAATTATCTGATGTCGCGGGGTGGAGCAGTC
>NZ_DBNJ01000029.1:0-13386 GCF_002297765.1 Thalassolituus sp. UBA675 | reverse complement strand
CAAAACTGTGGGACAGCAGTGGGCGAAAGCCGGCTTTTTTGCGTCTGAAGGAAATTCGGATTTCTAAAAGATCACCGCTTCTTTTTTGCTTTCTTCTTGCGTAAAAAATCTTTCACGGGCGTTTTCTTCGTAGGCAGAGCCCCTTCAAAACGCTTGCGCATCTCTTCGACCTTTTCTTCTTTGTCTTTGTGTGAGCGCTCCGCACGGTGCTTCTCACCCGCTTTTGCGAAATCTACTACTTTCGAGTCTGCCAACCTTGCCTCCACTGAGCCAATATCGATCATTCACCTTCATGCTATCATCACGACCTGTCAGTTCCAGTAGCAAAAGAGTGCAATGTCCACAGTTTTACCGATTGATGCCGTTCTTGACGATCTGAGAGCAGCCTTAGAGAGCCATGATAATGCACTGCTGATCGCTCAGCCCGGCGCCGGTAAAACGACTCGTGTTCCTCTGGCTCTTCTTGAGGAAGCATGGCTTGCTGGGAAAAAAATCCTCATGCTGGAGCCACGGCGTGTGGCTGCGCGTAACGCTGCAACTTTTATGGCCCGCCAGTTAAATGAACAGGCCGGTGAGACCGTCGGCTACCGCATGCGGCTGGAGAACAGAGTCTCTGCGCAAACCCGCATTGAAGTGGTTACCGAAGGTATTCTTAACCGCGTGCTCTTGGACGATCCGGAACTGACGGATGTCGGCCTGATTATTTTTGATGAATTCCACGAACGGAATCTGGCCTCAGATCAGGGGCTGGCGCTGTGTCTTCAGGCGCAACAGGTGTTTAATCCCGAGTTAAAACTGCTGGTGATGTCGGCCACGCTGGATGCTCTCGAGCTGGCAAAGCTGCTGAACGCTCCTGTCATCGAATCCGATGGCCGCAGCTTCGCTGTCGAAACGCACTACCGCCCTGCCCGCGACGCCAATGAGCGTTTGGTGCCTCACGTTTGTCGAGTCATCGGTGAAGCCCTGCGCGATACGGAGGGCGATATTCTCGTGTTTCTGCCCGGTGCAGGCGAGATAACCCGGGTACAGAATTCGTTAATTGAATCTACCCGAAATATTCTGATTACCCCACTGCACGGCCAGCTCAATGACAAAGAGCAGAAGCAGGCACTCAACCCCGATGATAATGGCCAGCGCAAAGTCATTCTGGCGACCAATATCGCCGAAAGCTCCGTCACTATTGATGGCGTGCGTGTTGTCATTGACTGTGGGCTGGAAAAACGCGTGCGCTTTCGCGCAGCACTCGGTATGCAGGAGCTGGTAACACAGGATATTTCTGTGGCCAGTGCGGTACAGCGTGCTGGTCGTGCCGGAAGACAGGCTCCCGGAGTGTGTTATCGCCTCTATACCGAAACCAGTATGCAACAGCGTCCGGCGCATATCCGCCCAGAAATTAACGACGCAGATCTGGCACCTCTACTGCTGGATCTGGTGCAGTGGGGAGCGTCTGCGGATGAACTGGACTGGCTCACGCCCCCGCCCAAAGGCCACCTCAGTCAGGCACAGGATCTGCTTTGCATGCTAGATATTCTCGAAAATCAGCAGCTCACCGATCACGGGCAGCGTTGCCTGACTACAGGCCTTGAGCCCCGTCTCGCCAATATGCTGATCCGTGGCGAGGCTGCTGGCTTCGGTAAAAATGCCTCTGAGCTGGCGGCACTGTTGCAGGAACCGGCCTTGCTGCGTCAGGGCGATGATATTGAGCGCATACTGCTACAGGCTCGCGGGACTTCTCGCTGGAAAAGCCGCGTTGCGCCCATGGCCCAGCGCCTGATGCAGAAGCTCAATATTGAGAAAGACACCTCCCCCGCCGATACCGGCTTTCTGCTCGGCTGTGCTTTTCCGGATCGTATCGGTCAGAAACGCGGAGCGGATACTCAATATCTGCTAGCCTCCGGTGCCGGTGCCACGCTGGCCGATGACAGTGCGTTACTTGGTCAGCCGCTGCTTGCATGTGCCGATATTGCCGCCGGACAACCGAACCGTGTCCGCACCGCGGCGACACTTTCTGAACAAGCAATGTCGCAACTCACTGAACTCCACCCGCACATGCTCAGCCGCCATATCGACGTGCGCTGGCTCGATAACGGCCAGCTTCAGGCGCAGGAACAACAGCGACTGGGGAAACTGATTCTATCGGCGAAGAAACTCGACACAATGACCGCCGATGACTGGCAACAGGCCTGGCGCGATCTGATTCTGGCCAAGGGTCTGAAAGTACTGAACTGGGATGACTCTGCAACGAACCTGTTAAGCCGGCTGCGACTTGCTCATGAATTCCAGCCAGAGCGCTGGCCGGATGTCTCTGACGAGGCCCTGCTGAATACGCTCGATGACTGGCTGATGCCCTTCTTAACCAGCGCCCGCCACCAGCGCGACCTGAAGAAACTGAATCTGTGCGGCGCACTGCTTTCTCAGCTCGAATGGGATCAGCAACAGGGGCTGGCCTCCCTGGTGCCAACTCATATCACAGTGCCGAGCGGCACGAATATCCGTATCGATTACCGCCAGAACCCGCCGGTACTGGCCGTGAAACTGCAGGAAATGTTCGGTTTCGAAGGGCAGCCTGCGATTCTTAATGGCCAGCTACCTCTGATGATTCACCTGCTGTCACCGGCGCAGCGGCCGTTACAGGTCACCCAGGATCTGCCGCACTTCTGGCGTCATACCTACGCTGATGTAAGAAAAGACATGCGCGGTCGCTATCCAAAGCATCCATGGCCAGAAGACCCTCTGTCCGCTGAGGCAACCAGATTTACAAAACGCCGACCGGAACCGTGAACCATCGTAAAGTATTCCATTAATTATTCGGATATAATGCGACACAAATAATATAAGAAAACGATGGAGGGACCCCATGCGACAGCTCATACTGGCCGCTGCGATCATCATTGCCGTTCTTTCTGCCGTTTGGTTTACCCAGCCAAGGCTCACCGAAGATCTGAATAACCCATCGGATGCTGTAACAACTGAAGACAGAACAGTTGATGAAGCCAACAGTACCGCTGCTGCTCCAGATTCAGCCTCACCGAACGCACACAGTGATCATGACCACGATCATGATCACGACGGCGAACTTCCCGCTGAGCTCGAAGAGTACATCGAAAGCCAGCGCATACCTGCCAGTGAAATCCCGATTACCGTACATGGGGATGGAACTGCAACCGCCCATACCGGAAAGCAATACTCAACCGTGATGATGATGATCATCGATGAAGATGGCACACGTCGAATGGTCGAGCGGCAAATTACCCCTGAAGGAACCGTGGTAGTACCCAATGAATAAGTTTTTGAGCCTTTTATTCTTGATTGCCTGTAGTGCACAAGCTGACATTATCATCGTGAATCAAAATGACCCTGATGAGGGGCTGAACGATCCCTCTGAAAGAACTCCAATAGGTGGAAACACGGGTGAGACTCTGGGTGAACAGCGACTCAATGTTTTATTTGAAGCTGCCCGTATTTTAAATGAGAGCCTGGATATAAAATACGATGTCCACGTCGGTTCGCAATTTACAGTTCTACCTTGCTCAGGCGATGGTACGGTACTGGGTCAAGCTGGAGCTTCTGACTATTACCTGGATTATTCAAATGGGAGCGTAGTTCCATATGCGCTGGCAAATCACATACTCGACAGAGACCTGAATGGCTCTGGGCTAGAAATTGACACCCAGTTTAACAGCGCGCTCGACAATCAAAATGGCTGTACGGCCGGTTTGAGTTGGTATTATGGTTTTGATTCAGCGCCAGATGGCGGCACATCATTTTTAAGTGTTGTCTTACATGAAATAGTTCATGGAATGGGATTCATCGGGTTAATGGGATCGTCTGCGCATGCTCCTTTCAGCTGGCCTGATGGCAAAGAAGGCTTCAGCCTGTTATCTAAAAATCTCGGACGCGCAGGTTTATCAGCTACGTTAGACGAGATGACTCGCGGCCAGCGTATTATCGCAATGACATCTGGCGACAGACTGACGTGGAAAGGCGATTCAGCCAATAACAAAACCAGCAATTATTCTAGCGGCGTCAATCAGAATGAAATTCAGTTTTACGCACCTTCCAGTTTCGATTCTGGCTCTTCCCTGTCCCACTTTGATGTTGACTTAGCACCAGACGAGCTCATGGAGCCGATATACACTGATACTTTCTCTGATATCGGACTGTCGCTTGAAGTATTGATCGACATAGGCTGGTCGCCAAATCCGGACAACCTTCCGAACTACCCGCCCGAGTTCACAGAAGTACCCACACAGTCGACAATTGAAGACACCTCTTTCGATGTCGAACTCAGTGCTACAGACATCAACGATGATGAGCTGACCTATAATGTTTCAAGCGTTTCTGCGGGCTTATCAGCAAGTGTCAGCGGAGCAACTTTAACTGTCTCACCCGACGAGAATTTCTTTGGTGAAGGCTCTGTTACTGCTTCCGTTTACGATGGTGAAAACACTGTGACAACCAGCTTTAGCGTGACTGTCACACCAGTGAACGATGAGCCAGCAATTTCTGAAGTTGCGGATGTCACATTCCCTGAAGGGGATACTGCTTCCTTAACGATCTCAGTGTCTGACGTCGATAATGCCATGAATGAATTGAGCGTCACGGCGACAACGACTAACACAGAGCTTGGTATGACCTTGAGCGATAAAGAAATCTCGTTTACTCCAGACGAGAATTACTTCGGCCAAGGTGTCGTAACCGTGACTGTAAGTGACGGGGATAAACAAAGTAGCCTTAGCTTTAATGTCACGATCACCAACGTTAATGACGAACCGGTGCTTTTGACAGAGCCACACCAAACATTAACAGAGGACACCCCGCTTACACTGACACTGACTGCAGTTGATTTGGATGGTGATGCTCTGACCTACTCAATACTGGGAACTCGTCAAGGTGTCAGCGCTACCATCACCGGCGCAGAACTTACAATCACTCCTGACGAAAACTTCAATGGTAGCTCAACAGTGACTGTGATCGTCAGTGACGGACTCGCAGACAGTGGAACTGCGATCAGTCTGACTGTTATGCCAGAAAATGATGAGCCGGTGCTCGACGATATAACAAATCTCTCTTTCGAACAGGCATCGGGGGCTACGATTACCCTCAGTGGTAGTGACGTCGACGGCGACGCTCTGAGTTTCAGTGCGCAAAGTCTTAACCCGGAACTAGTAACCGCTACAGTCGAAGGCACCACACTGACACTGGCTGCTGCCGATGAATTCAACGGCAGTGGAACAGTATCGGTAACGATCTCTGATGGTGAGTTGACTGATACCAAAACCTTCATTGCGACGGTTACCGACGGGACTGAGCCATCTCCTCTCTCCATCAAGGTTAACGATCAGCTCATCGCATCTGGCGCTAGCGTTGCACTGGATTCCCTGGCAGCAGTACAACTCGACGCATCTGGAGGCAATGGCCAGTATAGTTTTGAGGTGTTCTATCAGGGCGACCGTCCTGACCTTCTGGAAGGAGAAAATAGCAGTCGTGAACTGACCCTACCAACAATTGGTGCTTTTGCTGGTGATTACCTCATTACTATCGACGACGGTTTAGCAAGCGTTGACGAGGCAACGGTTACCCTAAGCCGACCTCTACTGCTTACTCCTTCAGTTACCCCTGTGATGGCAGGATCAACTCAAGCCAAGCTGGTTGCAGCAGGCGGTACTGTTGGCTCGGACGTGATCTTCTCCATAAACGGTGATGAACTACCGGAAGGCAGCATTGCCCCAGGATTCGCTGACAATGAGGGCGACACGATCACTACTGCAACTGCAGCGGATAACTCTGCAGCTAATAACCCGGCTTCTGTATTTATCAATGCAATGGGAGCGACGCCTGGCACTTACTCAGTTGAAGCTGCTCTGAGTTCTGCACCAACCGCATCGCTTGACCTGCAAGTCGTTGCGGGAAATCAGGTAATGTTTAATGTCGTAGATAGTACAGATACTGGACTCGAAGCTCTGATTACGGTCGATGACGAGCGCACTAGTGCCTGGGGAATCCAACAAACGATGACGACGGCTAATGATGGCTCAGCAGTGCTGACTCTCCCGGATACCAGCCTCAACCTGATTGTGAGTAAACCGGGATATAAGTCAAAGGTAATCGAATATCAGGGATCTTCTGACGTGACGGTGTCCCTGGAAGTATCGGATGGCTACTACCGGTTGACTGGCCTTGTTACCGCAGAGGGTTTCGATTTCCGCTTTATACGCCCTGAACTCAAACTAACCATGTCGGATGAATCAGTACAATCGATCCGTCCGACAACGGTCGCGGATAATCAGGTACAGTTTGAGTGGATCGGTGACGTTCAGGACGTATCTCCACAGACACTGACGGTTACCCACCGAAGTGCAGATGCTGTGGAGTTGGCCTTGCGACCTGACCTCGGAGAGGAGGAGGTTTCCATCTCTCTGATCGGGCCCGATGTGGCCCCTGCACCGGGCAACGCAGACAATGAGTCAGGTCAAACAGATTCAGGCAATAGCGACTCCGGCAGCTCTGGCGGCGGTAACGCAGCCTGGTTGCTTGTAACGGCACTGGCATTGATTGGTCGCCGT
Source organism: Thalassolituus sp. UBA675 (assembly GCF_002297765.1). Taxonomy (NCBI): domain Bacteria; kingdom Pseudomonadati; phylum Pseudomonadota; class Gammaproteobacteria; order Oceanospirillales; family Oceanospirillaceae; genus Thalassolituus; species Thalassolituus sp. UBA675. Next base: position 6,820 of record NZ_DBNJ01000029.1, on the reverse strand, counting down.
CGTCTGAAAACTTCCTGAACGCGTCTGAGAACAGTGTCCCGGTAACACAGAGACACTAACAACGCTTACATGGATTAACGGAAACGCACTGGTGTGCGTTTCCGTCAGAGCTACTCTGTAATGACAGAACTCTGCAGGTAGCTCCCGTGACATATCTCGTCCGCCTATTCGCATCACTGGTGTTGGCAGCCCCATCACTCGCTCAGGCGAACATCGTCATCGTCAATAATGATTCCGCCGGTGAAGGATTCAATGATGCTACCTCGGTCTCTGCCGTAGGCGGAAACCCGGCGACTGCGCTAGGCCAGCAGCGCCTCAATGTTTTCCAGCGCGCGGCGGATATTCTCAACAATACCTTTGATATTGCGGTAACTGTCAGAGTAGGCTCAAGCTTCGATCCGCTCACTTGCTCTTCCGGCTCCGCCGTGTTGGGTCAGGCTGGTCCAGCCGCATTTGATTACAATTTCAGCACACGAACCATCACCCCACATGCGCTCTATAACCAGCAGGTCGGCTACGACGCAGACACTGGCACTGTAGAGATCAATGCACAGTTCAATTCATCCATAGATAACAACGATAACTGCCTGTTCAATACCAACTGGTACTACGGCTACGATGCTCCCAGCGGAAACGATAACTCCTTATTATCAGTTGTTCTCCATGAAATTCTCCACGGCATGGGCTTTCTCAGCACTCTACAATCTGATGGGAACAGTGGTGGCGGCTGGAGCACATTGGAAGGATTTGTTGAAGGTTTCGATCCCTACACCTACAAGCTCAAAGACGCGTCTACCGGCCAGATGCTGACAGATCAGGCTGCTGGTACACGCTCAAATGTCATGCGCAGTGGTACAAATCTGGTCTGGAGCGGAACTGAAGCCAATGCAGAATCAGGCAATTACTCATCAGGCATCAACTCAGGCGAGGTACAGATGTACGCGCCGGGTTCGTATAAGCCTGGCTCATCGGTTTCTCACTTCGATACCGCAATGACTCCAAATGAATTGATGGAGCCACAATATACCGAGTTCCTTGATACCGCCGGGCTCGCAGAGCAACTGCTCGTTGATATTGGCTGGAGCTACAATGCAGCGAATGCTCCGAACAGCCCTCCGTCTCTGAGTGTCATAGGTAATCGCTCGCTCAGCGAAGACGGCAGCCTGAATGTCGCTCTTTCGGCGACGGACGCGGATGCTGACTCCCTCACTTACTCTCTGGGTGCCAACAGTGCCGCACTCGGTGCCAGCATTAGTGGTACCACGCTTAACATCAATCCAACTGCTGATTTCAACGGTTCAGGAACCCTCACAGTTAACGTCACAGATGGCGAAGACACTGACTCAGAAACCATCACGGTGACGGTCACCCCAGTCAACGACACGCCAGTATTGGCCAGTATCGGAACCCAGACGGTTAACGAAGAATCGAGCACCTCTGTCACGCTGAGTGCGAGTGACGTCGACGGAGACTCCCTGACCTACCAGCTGGATAGCGCAACAGCGGCACTGGGAGCGTCTGTGAGTGGCAACACTCTCAGTATCAACCCGACGACAGACTTCACAGGCTCCGGCAGCGTAACGGTCAGCGTGTCAGATGGGAGTCTGAGCGACTCTGAAACCTTCACGGTGACGGTCAACAACATCAATGATGCGCCTGTACTGTCGGCGGTATCAGATCTGACAATCCCAGAAGACACTTCAACCACAATCACGCTGACTGCAACCGACATCGACGGCGACAGCCTGACCTTCAGTGCCGTATCAGCCGATACGGGCGTCGCGACCGTTGCGGTAAGCGGCTCAACCCTGACAGTCACTGCAGCGACCGCAAACTCCGCGACCACGACGATTACAGTCACAGTGTCTGACGGCACCCTCAGCGCCGATACCAGCTTTTCAGTCGAGCTGACAGACCCATCAGCCGTTCCGCCGATTACAATGACGCTTGGCGGCGTATCAATCAATGACGGAGCAACCTATGAAGCCCCACTCGGAGCGCTCACAGTCACTCCGGCTGGCGGCACCGGAAATTACACGATCAGCGCCTTCTTCAACGGTGAGGATGGTAGTGAGCTGATCAGTAATGGATCTCTACTCATGCCGGATTCGGGTGCCTTCGCGGGAGTCTATACGCTCGACGTCAGTGACGGCAGTGGCAACACAGCGACCTTCTACGTTGAGCGTCCGCTTCGCCTGACCGCCTCCGTCGACCCTCTACTGCAAAGCACCGACTCTGCATCGCTCTATATCGAAGGTGCCAGTGCAGCAGCCACCATCAGCCTGTCAGCCACGGGAGGAATCTCATTCACCGATACGACGGGAGCTGCGCTGACCTCTATCGATGCACCGGACTCCACCGCAGACTTCAATCGAGCCAGCGTTGGCCTGTCCCTGAGTGCCATCCTCAACGGTACAGTAACCGCAACGGCAAGCAATATTCCAGACAGCGAACTCAACCTCAGTATCGTCGCAAGTCGCACAGTGACTATTACGGTGAGGGACGACAGTGGCCGCCCGGTTGCTGGCGCGGACATCACCATCACAGACGAAAGAGTTGAAGGATGGGGCCTGGACGCAGACAGTGAAACAGATGCCAATGGACGAGCAACCATCACACTACCAGCGACTGCGGTAGACATTGAAATAGACGGGGATGAGTTCAGTTCAGAAGAACTGCAGGTGCCGGCCAATACCAACGCAGTTTCTGTGACACTTGAACCGGCAGCAGTGTCATACACGCTCACCGGTCTGATTCAGGCGCAGGGCTTCAACTTTGACTCTGAACTGCCCGAAGTCCGGATTAATCTCAGCGACGGTAGCCAGTCATTGGCGGACCTGAACGAATTGAGCAATACCCGAGTTGAGTATGAGTGGATGTCAACTCTGGCGAGCGCACTGCCGGAGAGCATGACCGTTGACCACAGCGCCCTACCACCGGTCACCGTGAACCTCAACCCAGCTGCCAGCTCTGAAATTGTCGATATCACCCTGATCACAGAAGCCGATGACGACTCAGCAACCGGCGCCGGCGCTGTCGGGATTTGGGCAACACTGATACTGCTGGGCCTTAGACGTCGTTTACTCAGCCCCAGAGCAGCTTAAGGCCTACCAGCAATGTAATGACCTCATACAGTCGCTTAATCAGCAGATTACCCGACTGTATAGAGGTATGCGCACCAAGGTAGCCGCCCACCAGCGAACCGGCAATCAAAGCAGGAATCCAGTCCCACTTCACTTCAGCGACCGCCCCCATAGTTACAGCTCCCGTGCCATTCCACCCCAGCCCCACCGCGACCAGTGTCTGAGCGACCGCGAGTTTGTACTCAAGACCGAACCAGTACACGAGCCAGAGTGTAACGAACAGGCCGGACCCTGCGGATAAGGCGCCATTGGCAAAGCCGATGATAAACAAACCCACTGCGCCGATGGCCAGCCCGGTAACGTCACGATGTTTTTCTGAGGTAGATAACCCCAGCTCAGGACGAAACCAGGAATACAAAGACAGCATCAGCGTCAGGATACCGAGCGCGATTTCCGCATGGCGCCCGTTCACGTCCAGAATAAAGAGCGCGCCCAGAACAACACCCGGTGCACCCGCAAGAAAGATAACCAGCAGAATCAGTTTATCGAGATGCCCTTCTCTCAGGTGCCGCATTGTCGCCCCAAGACCAAGAGCAACTGTCGCGATTTTATGTGTCGCCAGCGCCAGCGAGAAAGGCAGCCCCATGAAAATCAGAATAGGCAGTTGAATCAAGCCGGCTCCGCCACCAGCCAATGCTGAAAACCAGTTGGCAACAACGGCAATAAGAAACAAGACCAAATGTTCTGTATACTCGACCATAGAACTCTCAGTTAAAGGGATACCCCTGCATGACTTACGCTCTCTACTATCACGACTATTGCCCATTCTGTCAGCGCGTTCTTATGGCATTGCCGAGCTTCAGTGTTGAAGTAGAAAAGCGCAACGTAATGCAAAATAGCGCATATCGAAAGCAACAGCAGGAAGCAACCGGGCGTACCACGGTGCCGTGCCTGCTGATTGACGACGGTGAAACACAGGAATGGATGTACGAATCAGGCGATATTATCCGTTATCTGAAGTCGCTTTGATTGTCTCCAGCAGCGAACCTAACGCCTCAGATGACCCAAGCAGACGCTGAACGGTATCTACAACCGCCTGTGTCTGAGGGTCGACCTCTACATTGATCTTATCCCCCACAGTCACCAGGCCAAAGGTGGTTACATCACGAGTCTCAGGGATCAGATGCACTGCAAAACGGTCGCCAGCCACTTCCGCGATGGTCAGGCTGCAACCGTTGAGCGCAACATAGCCTTTATCTAACAGATAAGGAGCGAGATTGTCTGGTCGCTCCATCCATACCACCAGGTTATTCGCGGTCTCAATAACCTCAACAACCCTGACCTGCTGCATCACGTGACCCGATAGCAGATGACCGCCAATCTCATCACCAAACTTAGCTGCACGTTCAATATTCACGATACTTCCAGCCTTCAGGTCGCCAAGGTTGGTGACCTTAAGGGTTTGACCAATAGCGTCAAAACTCACACGGCTACCAGTGCTACTACCAGCACCACTCCCAGAGCTGGCCGGAATAATTTCCCGTGCCGTCAGACAGGTGCCGTTGATAGCAACAGAAGCTCCAATCACAAGCCCATCAACAAGCTCATCAGAGAAATCAAAAATAAAGGTCGCGAAATCCTCCTTCTTGAGAACATCAGCAACAGCAAGTCGGGTCTGCACAATTCCAGTGAACATTTCGGGCCTCGGGTCATCACAGTTGTGGCCATTATGCACTATACTCGGGGCTTATTCATAAAAGTCGAACGACCCTCTGGAAGGTGATTTTGGACGTTAAAAAATCAGGGCTGATTCTGTCTGGTGGTGGTGCCCGAGCTGCGTACCAGGTCGGTGTATTAAAAGCTATCCATAAAATTCTCCCCAAAGGCCACTACAATCCGTTCGATGTTATCTCAGGAACATCTGCAGGTGCGATTAACGGCGTAGCACTTGCCAGTTATGCAGAAAATTACCGGATTGGTATTAAGCACCTCGAACGAATATGGATGCACTTCACCCCTGATCATATTTACCGCACCGATTTTCTCGGAGTTTCACACGGCATATTGAGAATGGCGCGCTCAATGGTCATGGGAAAACGATTTAAAAATGATCCAGTGTCGCTGCTCAATAATCAGCCATTACGGGAACTACTCGGCGAAGCCATTAAATTCGACCAGATTCAGGGCGCTATTGATAACGGCGCACTTCATGCGATCGCGGTTAACTGCTCGGGCCTTGAAACTGGAGAGTCAGTCGCTTTTTTCCAAGGGCATTACAGTATTACCAACTGGAACCGTCACCGTCGGATTGGAAAACGTACGCGAATAACGCTTGACCACCTCATGGCGTCTTCAGCGATTCCAATGATATTTCCTGCGGTTAAATTACACGGCGAATATTTTGCCGATGGCGCAGTTCGCCAGCTTGCGCCGATCAGCCCTGCACTTCATCTGGGTGCAGAGAAAGTTATGGTGATTGGTGTTTCGGGTATCGCCCATAAGCGTAAAGATCACGTGAAACCTCCGGCGGCTTATCCAAGCCCGGCGAAGGTCATGGGTCATATGTTAAATGCCGCTTTCCTCGACAGTATGGAAACCGATGTCGAGCGCCTGCGCCGTATTAACCGGACTCTGACCAGTATTCCTGAAGATGTTCGAAAGGAAGCAGGAATGGAGCTCAAACCCATTGAGTTACTGGAAATCAATCCAAGCCGTTCCATTGATCAGATTGCTGGCGAGCATGCTGCTGAAATTCCTAAAGCCCTGAAAATGACCTTGGGTGGCAGTGGTAACGCAGGCCAGAACGGATCAGGTATTCTCAGTTACTTGCTGTTTTCTAAAGGCTTCTGTAAAGCACTGATTGACCTCGGTTATAGCGATGCCATGCAACGCGCCGATGAAATTCGCGGATTTTTCTCAGATCATTTTGAGGAAGAAAAGTAATGAGCACTCCGAAACGAATTGTCGTACTGACTGGCGCGGGCATTTCAGCCGAATCAGGCATTAATACGTTCCGGGATAATGGCGGCCTGTGGGAAAACCACCGCCTCGAAGATGTAGCAACGCCAGAGGCCTTCGAGCGTGACCCCGCGCTGGTTCAGCGCTTCTACAACGGTCGCCGGGCGCAACTTGCTGACGTCAAACCCAACCCTGCTCACATTGCTCTTGCTGAATTCGAAAAGGAATTTGCCGGTGACTTTTTACTGGTGACACAGAATGTTGACCATCTGCATCATGAGGCTGGCTCACAGAACCTCATACATATGCATGGTGAACTGAAAAAATCGCGTTGCCTCACCACCGGGAAAATCCATAGTCAGCAGGCAGATATTGAAGCAACCAGCCTATGTGAATGCTGTGGTACCGCCAGCTTGAGACCACATATCGTCTGGTTCGGCGAAATGCCGTTATACATGGATGAAATCTATCAAGCGTTAGAGAAATGCGACCTGTTCATCAGTATCGGTACTTCTGGCAACGTCTACCCAGCAGCCGGATTTGTAGAGGTAGCTAACAGCGTTAATGCCAGAACGGTAGAAATAAACCTGGAGCCTTCACGTGGCGCCGATGCGTTTCAGGAAGCCTTACACGGCCCGGCCTCAGTTAAGGTCGCTGAGTTTCTATCTACAATCAGCTGAGGCTCTATCTACAACCAGCTGAGGCTCCTGCTTACCCACCTCAAAGAATACAGGCATAAAAAAACCCGCCGAAGCGCACTGCTGTCCCACAGTTTTGGG
>NZ_DBNJ01000024.1:0-133496 GCF_002297765.1 Thalassolituus sp. UBA675 | reverse complement strand
GCAGTCGTCGAGCTAGGCGCCCCCGTATCGAATGCGGCCCCCGCAACCAACAATTAAGCCAGCCAGTGAGCTGGTTTTTTTGTGCCTGAAATATATTGCCGGTGCCGACCCCACAACCATTTCCTTGTTACATCTGTTTCTTCTCACTGACACCCATGATATTCCGCGTTACCATGGTTTGCCTTGGTGTTGATTGGCGATTTTTCATGGCGAAACGTATCTTTATTACCGGTGGTGCCCGTCGTTTAGGTAAAACGTTAACCGAACACTATCTGAGCGAAGGCTGGTCGGTCGTTGCTCATTACAATACCCGCAGTGAGCTTGATGAACATCCCGGTCTGACCCTTCTGCGAGCTGATTTATCCAACCCCAGCGACATAGCCCTTTTGTGTCAGCAGCTGCCAGAGCATGGGCCGTTCGATGCTGTTATTCACAATGCTTCGTGTTTTGTCCCGGACAGCGCTGCCTCTGATCTGGCAAGCCATGTTGCGCAGCATCAGAATGTTCACGTCACCGCCCCAGTGATGATTACCGAGGCAATCGGTGACAGTTGGGCTGACAGCGCCTGCATGATCAGTATCAGTGATATTTATGCAGAAATTCCGAATCAAAGATTTTCGGTGTATTGCGCAGCAAAAGCCGGTTTACAGAACTGGTCATTGAGTATGGCTCAACGTCTGGCGGGGCGTGTGCGGGTGAATGTTATTCAGCCCGGGCCGGTTCAGTTTCTGCCAGAACACGATGAAGCATACCGGCAGCGGGTGCTGTCGCAGTCTTTGATCGGCGAAGAGCTGGGCTATGGTGCGATCGTTGACGCCTGCGACTATCTGATTAAAGCGCAGGCGGTGACTGGGTCAGTTACCCGCGTTGATGGTGGCCGCTTCGTTGCTAACCGTTACGATCAGACGTTTTCTGCCTGATTCCAGGTCTCATAGACTTCACGGTAATAACTTTCTTCTGGTGGTGTCTGCTTCAGAGCAGTAGCACCGCTGTCTGCTTCCTGCAGAATATCGATATCTATGGTGCGGTCACGTGTCTTTCGTGCCGGTGACTTCGGTTCCCGGCCCAGCTGCTCCTCAATCCGTTGCAGGCGCTGTTTCAGCATGGGGGCTGGCAGGTTGCACTCGAGAATAATGAGCTGGTTGCCAAAGGCGTGCGAGAAGGTTTCCCCAACTGGCTCGGTAAAGACTGCAGGTGACTGTTCGACGATGTCGCCAACGCTGTGAAGAGCTTCGACTGCCTTAGAGAGATGCTCTCTGGGTTCAATATTACTGCCAAGCCCCAACAGAAAATATGCCATACAGTTCACGAGTCCTAATAAAAATGTCGTAGTTGTAGCGTCAGCTACTTTTACTGCGCGTACAAACGCGCTATCAATATGGCAAACATAATAACAACATGGAAGGGCATAGATATGTCTGGCTGGATGCCATATTTCATCGCGGTGTTGCTGATACTTGGCGGCATGCTTCCTGTCTGGGCCGCTACGCAGCGAGATGAGATGCCACCTCAGTTGATGCTGGCGAAGCGTTTTCAGGGCGCAGAGGCGCTGCCTTTATATGGTGTGAGTGAGAAGTACGATGGCGTCCGTGCATTCTGGGATGGCATCTCGCTCGTTACTCGCAGTGGACGGGTGATTGACGCTCCTGATTGGTTTCTGGCGCAACTGCCTGACGAACCGCTGGACGGGGAGTTATGGCTGGGGTACGGCCGTTTTTCGGAAGTCAGTGGCCTCATCCGTCGCAACGACAGTGACAGTAGTGAGCTTTGGCAGGACGTCCAGTACAGAGTATTCGATCTGCCAGAAGTCGCGGGTACATTCGATGAGCGCTATCAGGCGCTTCTTGAACTGATTGGTGATCCCTCAGACATCGCGGCCAATGACAATCTTCAGCCGGTTGAGCAATTGCGGATTTCTTCTGAGAAAGAGCTGGATGCTCTTTTACAAGAGGTCCTTCAGCGAGGTGGAGAAGGATTGATGCTTCACCGTTGGGATAGTTTTTATTTTGCCGGGCGTAGCAGTGACCTGTTAAAAGTGACTCCGCTTGAGGATGCCGAGGCGATAGTGACAGGATATGAGCCTGGCCAGGGACGCCTGAAAGGCATGATGGGCGCACTCAGAGTACGCCTGCAGAACGGGCGTGAAATGTTGCTGGGAAGCGGTTTTTCAGATGCGGAGCGGCAGGCGCCTCCGGCTTTGGGGGCGCGCGTACGTTTTACTTTTCGGGGGCTGACTGCTGATGGGTTACCTCGGTTTGCGAGCTTTGATCGGGTGCGTCCGCCCGAGTAAACTAACCGCTTTCTTTCATTTCGGAGATTCTGATGTCGAGCCAGGCGCCGCAAATTCGAGTCCGGCAAACAGATACTGAACAGACTCTTCCTGACCTCCACCCCGTGTTATCCCGCGTTTACCAGAGTCGCGGTATCGCAACTCCTGATGATCTGAATCTACAGTTAGCAGGCCTTGTTCCTTACCATGAAATGCTGGGTATTGATGGGGCGGTTTCTGCTCTTATGCCCGTTGTTACTCAAGGGAAGCGCCTGCTGGTAGTGGGCGATTTTGATGCGGACGGAGCAACCAGTACGGCGGTGGCCCTGAGGGCACTCAGAATGATGGGTGCTCCGAATTTAGATTATCTCGTGCCTAACCGGTTTGATTTTGGTTATGGCCTGTCTCCCGAGCTGGTTGAGGTTGCAATCGAGCGCCGCCCGGATCTGATCATGACCGTAGACAACGGCATTGCATCGGTCAGTGGTGTCGCTGCGGCTAACGCGGCGGGTATCCCTGTGGTTGTGACAGATCACCACTTGCCCGGAGATGAGCTGCCTGAGGCATTAGCGATCGTGAATCCTAACCAGAAGGGGTGTGCTTTCCCTTCGAAGGCTGCATGTGGTTGTACCGTTGTCTTCTATCTGATGCTCGCTTTGCGAGCGTGTTTATCTGAGGAAGGTTGGTTTGATCGTTCAGGAGCAGGCCAACCCCCGAACCTGGCGTCGTTGATTGACCTCGTTGCTCTTGCGACGGTAGCCGACGTAGTTCCTCTGGATAAAAATAACCGCATTCTGGTCGAGCAGGGGCTGCGACGTATACGCGCCGGAAAGTGCCAGCCAGGCATCCTTGCTCTGCTACAGACCGCAAAGCGGGACCATAGACAGCTGGTCTCTAGTGATCTTGGTTTTGCTGTTGGCCCGAGAATTAATGCAGCCGGGCGGCTTGATGATATGTCATTAGGCATTGAATGCCTGCTGACGGACGATTTTAACCGGGCAATGGACATTGCGACTGAGCTGGACGCTTTTAACCGGGATCGTCGACAGATTGAGCAAGCAATGCAGGGAGAAGCACTCGCCTTACTCGAGCGGATGGATGCCAATCCGGCTGACGGTTACGGTGTTTGTCTGTATCACCCTGAGTGGCATCAGGGCGTAATCGGGATTCTGGCGTCGAGAATTAAGGAGCGACTGCATCGCCCTGTGATTGCGTTTGCTCGTGGAGAAGCGGGTGAGATAAAGGGCTCAGCCCGCTCCATCACCGGTTTACATATCCGTGATGCGCTCGATCGGGTGGACCGGATGGCTCCGGGGATCATCGTAAAGTTTGGTGGGCATGCCATGGCCGCTGGACTGACGCTGGCTGAAGGTACCTTTGAACGCTTCTCTGCGCTGTTTGATGACGTGTGCAAAGCGATGCTCAGCGAGGACGCTTTGCAGCAAATACTGGAAACGGACGGCTCGCTTGCATCTGCAGATTTCAATATGGCACTCGCGGAAGCACTGCGTCTGGGAGGGCCGTGGGGACAAGCATTTCCTGAGCCTCAGTTTTCCGGAACTTTCCGTCTTGTTCAGCAGCGTCTTGTTGGTGGTAATCATCTGAAGCTTGTGCTCCAGCCTGAGGGAACCGATCAGGCGATTGATGCTATCTGGTTTGGAATAGACCCTTCTGTGTGGCCGGATCACTCGCGCGAAAAGGTGACCTGCGTTTATCAGCTCGACATTAATGAATTTCGTGGCGAGCGGAATCTACAATTACGGGTTGTTCACATGGAATGATTCATTAACGCCTTCAGGGAGGAAGGTATGAAGTTACCAATCATAGTGTTAGTTTTTCTTGCACTGCCGACCAGTGCTGAAATATATCAATGGCGCGACCAACATGGGCAATTGCACTTTTCAGATCGCGCTCCAGAGAACGCAGCTCACGTAAAAAAGGATTTAATACCAGTCAGTACCTACACGCCCGTGATTCCTGATATCAAAGATGAATCTGCAGCCCGGAAGGCTCGCAATCAGTCGAGACTGGAGAGTAAGAAGAGCCAGCGCCTGGCGGATGAGAAAGCCAGACTTCTGCAGGCAGATCGACAAAAGAAATGTCGGAAAGCTCGTCAGGATTACCGCTCAGGCGAAGGCCGCTACCGGTCTCAGCCCGGCCTCGATGACCTCAAGAAAGCCCGACGTCGGATTGATGCCATAAATGACCGTATTAAGTCTTTCTGCTACTGAAATTTAACGGCCGGATGCCTTGACTGTAACTGCATGTGTCGTGTGACAGTGAAAAGATGTTACGGTTTTCCGGCAAAGCTTTGTTTTGCCTGACTTTTCTTACGTTTTACTTCCGGGCTCTCTTATCTGCCTTTCTGATTGCTAATCTCAGAGTGACTGTGTGTTTTACTGAGGTTGTGGTGATGAAGTCTGCCCTGCTGATTCTCGCAGCGATTCTGATCAGCGGGGGTCTGTATTTTCTTATGACCCCCGCTAACCACATGCATATTCTACTGGTCGGAAATTCGACAGGGACGATGGCTACCCGGGATCAGGAGATGCTGTCACTAATTGAAGCCAGATTTCGCGCTAACGAATCGGACTTAGGAATAGCCTTCACATTTTCCTATCTTGATGCCAGCGTACCCACAGATCAGCTCGCGTCTGAATTTAAGCGTATTACTGATGAAGCCAGCCCCGACCTGGTGATTGGTTGTGGAGACTCATTCTGCCTCCGCCAGGTCTTACCTGTGGTCGAGTCGGGCAATCTCACATTTCTGTATCCCGGAGCGTCCGAAGGCCTGTTTGACAGCGCGTCTTTAGTGCATCTGGGTCCGGTACCTAATCAGTTTCTTTTTCCATCCCTGAGCTGGGTTCGGCAGCACCTCGGGGATACCGTTATGTATCTCGGTGGGGAAGATATCCGCTCAAGGATGTTAGGGCGCATGCTACGTCAGCACCTGTTGCCTGTTTCTGGAATTGATATGGTGACAGAGGAGTATCTTGGCACTTACGAGCAGATGCCATCGATATTAGAAAAAATCAGAGACTATCAGCCTGATGTTCTCTTATTTGATGCCTGTGACTGGCTGAATCATCCGGATTTCGCGAGCGTACTTACTAAGGCCAATATCCGTATATTTTCGCTCTGTACAGATACCCGCCAGCCTGTCGCTAATAATTACTATTTCGTAAGCCATTACTTTGATCATCCGCATAATCAGGCAAATGTAGAGTTTAAGAGCTTTATCGCTGAACGTGAAAACCGACCGGATGCGCTGAACGCAATGGCTGTTGGTGCAGCAGATCTGGTGATCTCGCTACTACGAGAAAGAAGCATGACCGCGGCAGAGATCAGTTACGCGCTGCGTGGCCGAAACCTTCTGAGCGCGGCCGGCTCACTCGCTGTTGACGTGAACGAAGAAGGTACATGGCACACTCTTTTTATCGGTCAAAGTAACCGTGGTGAGGCAAGGCTGCTATGGATGTCGGACGCTAAACTTCGCCCCGAAATGTTTCCCGGAAGTGAAGGGCCATCCGACTGGCTTCATCACGTTACTATTTACTGGAGAAATAATCGCGGACGCTACCGGACAGGGAGCATTGGGGGTAAAGCATGGCTGTAACCCCAAAAAAATTCTCTGTAAAGAATCTGGTCGATTCTGCGAAAAATTACGAATTCCCAAGTATGCGTGGCCGGTTGCTTACCTGGATGATGATAACGGCATTGATTCCCGCTATTTTCCTTGTACTGATCGGCCTTACCTATGCTGAAAAGCAACTGGAAAAACGTGCTCTCGCTGATCTGAGTGCGGCATCGAAGCGACTGCATCACGACATCAGTCTGGTTGTTAATTCTCCACTGGAAACCGTCAGAGTCTTTTCGCGATCACCCTACCTGCATCAGGCATTGAAGGATTTCTCATCCGTATTTGATAAGGATGAACTGTATTCCATGGATTATCAGGATATGCAGGATAAATACTGGGCCTATTTTTCTCTATATGCTGAGAAAAACCGTTTACGTGATTTGCTGATACTTAACCATCAGGGCGAGGTCGTGTTTTCAGCGGTACAAAGCGACGCGTACGGTGCTGACATTAAACACGTAGACTACACAGGAACCGGTATACAGGCAGCCTACAAGAAAGCGCTCTGGAAGATGGACTCCGCCATTGCCTTTTCTTCATCTGAAGCGGACGAGAATACCTTCGCTTTTCTTGCAGCTCCCGTCGTTGGGGATCGATTATTAGGCGTCATTATATTGATACCTGAGCCAGCTGAATTAGAGCGGCTTCTCTCTATACACAGCCACAGCGGGCAACTTGTTAATCTCTATTCCGAAAAAAAATCCGTAGGCTACCGCTCATTGTTTAAGGGAGATGTCATAGACCGAACTTCAGGTCTCGGCAAGCGATTATCGGGTGCCATGTTGGGGACGGACTTCAGCGGCGAACTGGATTTCTGGGAAGGCGACTGGTTGGTCAGTATACGTTCGGTTCCGGTACTGCAGTCGGTTCTTGTGCAGCGCCGTGATAAAGATGTCGTATTAGAGTCAGTCAGAGAATTAAGGTACGGAGGGTGGGGCATTACTCTGGTTGTATTGCTTCTTACCTTCGTATTGTCACGGCGCTTGTCTCATAACCTGGCCGCCCCTGTTTTTACATTAACAGAGAGCGTTGAGCGGATATCTGAGGGCGATAGGGAAGTCTCCGTCGATGTTAACAGGAAAGACGAATTAGGAAAGCTGGCTCAGCAGTTTAATCAGATGGCAGTCTCCTTGAGAGATACTCAGGCGCAATTAGTACAGACGGAGAAAATGGCCTCGATAGGACACCTGGCTGCAGGCGTGGCACACGAGATAAATAACCCTATGAGTGTCGTCATCGCCAATATGACAATGATGAAAGACTATGCTGCTACCTATGTGAAACTGGCAGAGCTGTTCTCCAGGTACCTTAAAACTCAGGGAGAGGAATCCGATGAACGGCAGGGTATTCTGAATGAGCTGGAAGCCTTCGAGAAAGAAGAGGATATTGGCTTTGTTCATCAGGACATGAAAGCGCTGTTGCAGGACTCACTGTTAGGCTTGTCGAGAGTTCAGCATATTGTCAGCAGCCTGAAACTTTTTTCTGAGCTGGATAAATCGGAAGAGGAAGACATTGACCTGAAAGAAACTCTGGAGCAGGTAGTCAGTGATGTGGCGCCATCACAAACGCGTCAGGTAGAGATTACTTACGATATTGAACTGGACAGCAAAGTCCGGGTCAAACCCGAGCAGATGCGGAGAGTGTTCTCCGCAGTAATAGATAATGCCATCAGGGCGTGTGTCGATAAGGGCAGCCTGCGAATTAAAGCCTGTCGTCAGGACTCAGTGCTGATTATTGATTTTCAGGACACTGGGTGTGGCATGGCACCGGATCAGGTGAGTCAGGTGCTGGATCCCTTCTACACAACACGTGAGGTTGGAGAAGGGATCGGTCTGGGACTGTCGGTCGCGCACTCTATCGTTGAAGCTTATGCCGGGACACTCAGTGTTGTCAGCAAAGAGGGTCGTGGTACCCGGGTTCGGATAGCCTTGCCTGAGCGCTGAGATCTGCGTCTGGATTTATCGCTCCTGCGCTTTTATAGTGGCTTGGTGGATACCCTGACTGGCGACCAACGGAGTGCAGACATGCTGTCGTTACTTGCAAGATTACTTAAAGCCCTCAATTCGGAGGCAGCTCCAGGACAGGTAGCTTTCGGCTTTGCGCTGGCTATGATCCCGGGGTTTACCCCGCTATTTTCCCTGATTAATCTCGTTGTATTACTCATCGCGTGCATTCTGAGAATTAACTTCAGTGCCTTTTTACTCGGCATTGTTGTGTTCTCCGCCATCGGCTATTTCCTCGACCCTCTCTCAGCTGATGTAGGGGAGTACCTGTTAACTCTGCCATCGCTCACTGATACCTGGACACAGTTTTACCAGAACGACTGGATGAGGGTTTCTTCCTTTAATAACACGGTCGCGATGGGTGGGCTGGTTATTTCAGTTTTACTACTGGTTCCAGTGACTCTGATCAGCCGTATTCTTATCCTGCAATACCGTAAGCGTGTTCTGAACTGGGTTAATCGTTTGAAAATTGTTCAGGCGCTTAAAGCCACTAAATTCTGGTCTATCTACACCAAGTTTGCGGAGTACTCATGACTAAATGGATTCGCTGGTCAGGTCTGGCTGGTTTTCTTGCGGTAGTCGGGCTGATTGCCGCGCTATTTATTTTCCTGCTGCCTTTTCTGATCAAGTCAGGTATTGAATTTGCGGGCACCAAACTGGCGGGTGCCAAAGTCACTCTGGACGATGCCGATGTGACACTATCTCCGCTGGGTGTTCGCCTCGAAGGGCTGCAGGTGGCAGACGCACGTGCTCCTATGATGAACCTGATGGAGTTTGATGAAGCTGTCGCTGACCTTGAATTAGCGCCCCTCATTGTCGGTAAGGCGATCAGTAATGAGCTGTCTGTTTCTAACCTGAGGTTCCACACTGAGCGCGAAAGCAGTGGTGCAATAGAGGTCGCAGAGTCGGAATCAGAAGGTGATGAATCGCCTTCTCTGAAGGAAAAGGCCTCTGAGGCTCTTCCTTCTGTCGATGAGGTGTTGGCAAAAGAAACGTTAAGCACGCCTGATGCGGGCGAGGCTCTGAAAGCTGCCTGGAACGAAAATAGCCAACTGATCGATGACGCCTTCGATAAAGTGCCGGACGACAGCTCTATAGCTCAGTATGAAGAGCAGATTCAGGCGATAACGTCTGGACGTCTGGAGTCTATCGAGGATTTTCGCGAACGCAAGCGACAGCTTGATGAGCTGAAAGAGCAATTTAAACAGGACCGCGATGCGGTGAGGGATGCCAGAGACGTCGTTCGCTCTGCGAAAACAGAAGTGTCCGCTAAACTCACCGAGCTTCGTCAGGCCCCGTCTGAAGACCTTGCCTATCTCAAGGATAAGTATCAGCTGAGTGGTTCTGGCGTTTCTAATATTACAGGGTTGCTGTTTGGTGATGACGCCGCTAATTGGGCGCGTGAGGCTCTGTATTGGTATGAAAAAGTCAAACCTTACCTGGAGTCAGACGACGGTGCAGAGGCTGATAGCGAGAAAGATGAAAAAGCACCGCGTCTGGCTGGACGTTTCATACACTTTCCGAGTGACGATCCGTGGCCTGATTTCATGATCCGCACTGCGCGACTGACAGGCCCATTTGATGGTGGTCAGTTGGTCATTTCGGGCAGGGATATTACGCACCAGCAAACAGTGACGGGTCGACCGACCGTATTTACTGCGACGGGAGAAGGGTTGCAGAAAATTGGGGATCTGGATGGTCGCCTGGTGCTGAACCATACCGTGGGCAACGCAACAGATACGCTGACTCTTGCAATCAGCGACTGGAAAATGGCTTCTCTTAATCTTGGTGTTGCTGGTGCCAGACTGGACTCGTCTCGTGTTCAGCTGGATGCAACGGCAGAAGTGGTTCGGGGCGAGCTGGATGCTGATCTCGATGCGAACGTGACCCAGGCGAACTTTACGGGTGGAGGCCAGACCCTGTTTGCCCGTGAACTGAACGCGGCGCTTCAGGGAATTAATAACTTTACTGTGGATGCGGGTGTTACCGGCACCCTTAAGAACCCTGACATTGCTTTCGGTTCTGATCTGGATCGCCAGATAAACAGCGCGATCAGCAAGCGCATCCGGGCCAAGCAAGATGAGTTCGAGCAGAAGCTGAAAAATCGTCTTAATGAGAAGATGTCAGAATATGCAGGTGATTATGCTGAGGAATTACAGCAGTTAGCCGCGATGGAAGGATCGCTTGATGATAAACTCAGTGCCTTAAAAGACCTCGCTTCAGCTGAGCTTGAAGATTTTAAAGCACAGCAAGAGCGTGAAGCCCGCGAAAAACTCGATGCTGAAAAAGCAGCTGCCGAAGAAAAAGCGCGGAAAGAGGCGGAAGCAAGGAAGCAGGAACTGAAAGATCAAGCGAAAGACAAACTAAAGAACCTATTCTGATGCAGACCCGATTACTAACACCTGAAGAATTTAAAGCCACACATTTTTCCCCTGCGCGGGTCGAGGACAGCACTCCGACTCCTGATTTCTGGATCTATGTACAGGCGATACCCGCTGAGCATTTTGGCATATTTGATTGCCGCGAAGGTCAGGTGACTCATGTCTATCGGATGGGAGATGAGTTTGAGCATGTACTGATTAATAGTCAGTATCAGGGGGTTGCTATGGTGATCGTTGTCGATCTGAGCAGCAACTCTGTACATGGTCATTATTTATTGGACGTAAATCCTCCGGGGACGCAGACCCCGGAAGAAAATGCCTGATGATCCGCTAGTGTCAGCTCCGGCTCAGCAGGCGAATCAGCCAGCCTGTCACCGGGCGAGGACTGATCTGACCTAATAGATAGAGCAGAGTGAACTGCAAGCTGACGGTGCGGTGGGTCAGCTTTCTTGACAGTTGTTTCAGTACCGCTTCGGCGACATCTTCGGCGGTCAGGTTAACGCCCAGTGCATCAATGATATGTGCACCGTGTTTTTGAGAAGTCAGCATGGGCGTCTTAACGAAAGGAGGCATGACGTCGCCGACGTGAATGCCATCCTTCCTCCACTCAAGATTCAGTGCCTCTGTTAATCCCTGTACGGCGAATTTTGACGCAGAATACACTGCAAATTCCGGTATTCCGTAGGTTGCTGAGGCCGAACTCATATTGATCACCTGACCTTCCGGTGCAGCTTTGAGGTAGGGATAGGCTTCCTGGCAGCCATTAATAACGCCTTTGATATTAATATCCAGAATCTGCTGGTGGCGTTCGCGGCTGATATCTGTAAAACGATTCACCTCAAGTATGCCAGCACAATTAAACAGAAGTCGCAGCTGTCCATGATGTTTGTTGGCGAAATCACTGACCGCCTGCTCAAAGGCATCGGCATCAGTAACGTCCAGCTTGTAAATATGGACACGATCGGGCGCCTGCGAACGGACAGCTTCCAGGTCATCCGTGAACAGGTCTGCCAGAGCAACAGACCACCCACGGTTTATCAGTGCTTCGGCGGTTGCTCTTCCTATGCCGGAGGCGGCTCCGGTAATAAAGGCGTTCATCGCATCTCCTTAATGAATTACTGTGCGGAATCCTGATTGTCTCCGGCATTCTCGGTTGCCGATGACTCACTGACTTCTGGTAGAGGATATTCCGGCACTTCAAACTGTTCCAGACTGCTGCGATCAAGCGTATCAAGCGCCGTCATATCATTGACCTGGCCACCTTTCTCGAACAACAACCAACTCCATTCGTTATTCAGCACTGCGCGGCGATAAAGATTCAGAATCTGCGTTTTAGTAATCTCTCTGACTTCGTCTGCAATCGCCTGACGTGTATCGAAGGTATAGCGTCCGGTGGCCAGATCAGCCCAGAAATTAGCTGCCTTCTCACCCATGTTTTTCGGCTTTTCAGTGAGTCGCGTAATCAGACCTTCCTGAAATAATGCGAACTCTTCATCCGACATGGTTTCCAGCTGATCTTCATAGTCCCGGAAGAATATACGGCTATGATTCATCATATCTTCTGGACTGGCAGTAGGAGACTGAACGATAAACAGCAGACCCGGTACGGATTTCTGAGGGTAGGCGGTCGCAAATACGATGTAGCCCAGTTGTTGCTCCGTGCGCATATATTGATAGTAGGGTGACGAAATCATCTGAGCGAGCAGGCCCGCTTCAGCACGCGATACGTCAGAAGTGTCTGTTCCCTGAAGGTACAGTGTCATGACTTTATCCGGGTGATCCTGAGTGACCGACTGCTGAAATTGCCCAGCAGGTGCTTTCAGTAGTTTCGAGTCTGTCTTTGCTTCGGTATTGGCCGGATAATATTTTTGAGTCAGAGTGCCAATCTCCGCAGCAGACTCTGCACTCAGAGTACCGTGGACATAGGTCGTTACAGTAATGCTGTTTCCGAGCTGTGCGGCAAAATTCTCCAGCTGCTCTTTAGTGGTCGCTTTTACCACAGGTAACAGATCTGTATCACTGAAGGATGGTTCGATTAACCAGTTCTTCAGGTCAGCCAGAGTGCGCTGATACGGACGTGCCTTCAGGTTGTTTTCAAGAGCGCGGATCAGGCTTGCCTGATAGCGCTCGAACTGCTCGTTACTGATGTTCATATTTTTCATTTCAGTAAATATCTGTTCGAGCAGAACCGGTAACTTATCGAAATAGCCGCTTACTGCGATTTCCAGCCCTTCGCTGGTGGCAGAAAGGCGATAGTTTAGCCCTGCGAGGCTGGCAGGATAACTGTAGGTGTTTAAGGCTTCAGTGACTGTCCGGGCATAGAGACGTGCGAGGACACGTTGCTCGGCACTGTCTTTAATCGCTGGCACTTTAAGATCTATTAATACCTGCGCGCGAGGAGCATCAAACTCATGCTCTGGGTAATACCAAAGCTGGTAGCCGTTATCTGATGTAACCAGTTCGGGGGTATCGGACGCTTCGCCGGGGGCCGTTTCAAGGTTTTCTGGAACGAATGGGTTGGCCTTTGGTAGGTGGAGTGCCCCCTTCCATTCAGATGTTTCTGCCTTCTGATAGTCTGAAGGGCGTATTTTGATCTCGGTCCCGTACCAAGGGTCGGTCGTATCTGTATCGACACCTGGTGCTATCAGGACGCGCAACATATTGTCAGCCGTCAGACCAGACAAGTATTTATCTATCAGCTCATCGGGAGCAGGTTCTGAACGGTAGTCACCGTAGATGGTATCTTCTACCGGGAAGATCAGCATGTTACTGCTGAGTCGAGTAGTGTAGTTGGATACAGGCCCGTGCTCCTGAAAGCGGAAGGTCATTTCATTGAGCATTCTCTGCTCTTCTTTGATGTAGTCCGGGATACCGCTGGTACGGATCAGGTCGATATATTCCATCAGGATAGAGGTAATTTCTTCCTGGTGGAGCAGGCCGGACTTGGTCAAACCAATACCGACCACCATAGTCGAAGCGTGACGGGTGCTCAGCGAGCGTCCGGCACTGAGCGATTCAGCCCAGCCCTTTTTCTTCAGTAGCGCGAGAATACTGCCATCACCTTCATGACCGATCAGATTCGAAAGTAACTGTACTGGCTTGTACTGATACTGCGAAAGAATTTCTGGCAGAGGGAACGTAAAACGAAGTTCACGTATTTCTTTGACTGGCTTTATGTGCATATCAAGCGGCAACTGTTCGGGGACGAATACCGGGACATCAGGCCGTTCGAAATGGACATCCCTTTCAGGAATATCAGAAAAAAGCTGTCGGGCTTTATTGCCTAGTTGATCAAGCTCGTAATCACCGGCGATAACCAAGGTCATACGATCTGAGGAGTAGTGTGTCTCGTAAAAGGAGATCAGCTCGTCGCGAATCTTACTATCGTCGCGGTCGCTGAGTGTGTCCAGATTCCCGGTTGAAAAATTAGAGAAAGTGAACTCGGGGTTCATTGCCATTTTCTGTGCTGAAAAAATACGGCGTCCATCTTCTTTAAGGTTAGCACTATACTCTGCGTGAACAGCGTTCTTTTCGCGATCAACGTATGCTTCATCGAACGTAGGTGAAATAAAAAATGGGGCGAAACGTTCCAGCGCACCGCTCAATTGTTCGTTATCGACATCGAAGAAATAGGTCGTTTGCGCGTAGGAGGTAAAGGCATTATGGCTACCGCCATTCTGCTTTATGAATTGTTGGTATTCGTCTGGTTCAGGAAATGGCTCAGTGCCGAGAAACAGCATATGCTCAAGGAAGTGGGCGAGGCCCTCACGCCCCTCGGGATCATCCATGCTGCCAACGTTTACACTCAGGGCTGCACTCGCCTTGTCTGCTTCGGGAGTCTTTACGAGCATCACCTTCAGACCATTTTCCAGCTCCATATAGCGGTAACTATAAGCGTCCGCAGGGCTTACGATCAGGTCGGGGGATTGCGAAATACGGAACATAGAGTATCCAAAAGCGGCCAATACAATAAGAATAAAAGTCCAGTAGCGAGGCGAGAACATGCCAACTCCTGCTGCAATGTATGTCGTTTTAATTAGTGGGCTGTGCCGTCTGCGCTGGCAATTGCCTGAGCATCGTCCAGGGAGTGTTGCGCAGGATCCAGTGCAGCGATGTGGGTAAGACGCGCACGGGCGTCCTCCAGTTCCGCGACCATCAGCGCAAATTGTGATTCAAACGCCTGATCTATAGCGTTGTAAAGAACTTTCACTTTGTCTTCTGCTTCGGCGTTGCCTCCTTCGCGGAGGGTTTTCAGGCAGGCGAGGGCGATGTTGTGGTACATCTGGTCTTTGTTCACGGGCGTCTCCTTTTTCCTCATGATACACGACCCGGCGCACCGCTATAAGCCTGCGTGAAATTCCTTAACTTTCTTTACCCCAGGGTGGCATCAGGGCTGAACCAGTGCAGCTCACTGATACTGACTTCAGGGCTTAATACACTTCCACTCAGCCAGTCGATTCGGGCTTTGTGGGAGGTGGCCAACAGCTCGGAATGTTGAATATGCCCGGCATAAATTATCATGCCTTCATCATGTAATTTCTGTAGTAGGCGTCCACCCTGGACAGCATTCCGTGGCTCTTGCATCCGTGTCAGAAACTCGGGTGCGAGAGTGATACCACCAATGGGTAGGCTAAGTATTTGTCGGGCGTTAAGGAAGCTTCGGCCGAAGTGTCGGATCATCCGTGTAATGTCATGGTGCACTAGCTCACCATGCAACAGAATATCTTCTTCCTGCTCACTGAGTAGCTGTTCTTCACTGAGTATCATAGAGACTTCAATGGGATGCAGGGCACGTGCCTGCTCCAGTGCTGGTAAAAACTCCCGAACAGACTCAGCCGAAGCATTGTGGCTGTCGAGGATAACTCTTACTGGACCACTGAAGTGAGATTGCCAGGTCGTTACGACGGTTGTTAACCAGGCGTGCCAATCGGCTTCTTTATAGTTGCCCAGTTGTTGGCTTTCGACGCCAAGGATTTCGCCATGCAGTCCGAAAACCGGGAGCACCGTATGTTCTTCTGCCGTTGAGCTTGCCTGACGGGTATTCAAACCGAGCTTTTCACGCAGCCAGGATTCATAGTCTGAATCTGAAGGGGCTTCATGGCGGGTCATGCTGGCAGCCGGGAGTCGACCGTCGGTTTCCATTGCGGCGGCGAAATCCTGAAGCTCTGAAACAGACGATGCATCACGGGCAGCAATCAGAAACTCGTTAGGCTGAGGCATGTGATAGAGGTCCTGACCCTGACGACAGATACTTTTGAGGTCAGAGAACAAACGAGCCGAAGCACTGAGGTCGTCAACCAGTTCAGCCTCAAACTGGATGTGAAGGGCGGCAGCTGGCAGCGATTCCTGCGATGACTCTGAAGAATGATCTGCGAGTGTACTCTCTACTGCCGGACTGTTGAAAACGGATGAATTCAGATCACATACGCATAAGCGATATTGAGCCCCAAGCGGACTGATAGCCATCGACGAAGGCAGTTGCTGATGTTCGTTGTCGAGGAGTGTGAAGTGACCCAGCCAGGTCGCTCCAGACTCAATCTGCCGTGTCACTTCTGCTTCAAGCGTTACTCCTGCTG
Organism: Thalassolituus sp. UBA675; assembly: GCF_002297765.1. Taxonomy (NCBI): domain Bacteria; kingdom Pseudomonadati; phylum Pseudomonadota; class Gammaproteobacteria; order Oceanospirillales; family Oceanospirillaceae; genus Thalassolituus; species Thalassolituus sp. UBA675. The sequence continues at coordinate 117,627 of NZ_DBNJ01000024.1, read as the reverse complement.
CCGAACAGGCGGGCGAGAAGAGGTTGAGCCCCTGCAGATCTTCCTCCCTGATTGCCAGCGCTTTGCATAGCTGCGGGCTGGCAAGACGAATGATCCAGTTGCTGTCGGTCAGAAACGCCGCTGAATCCGTAGTCAAGGCTTGTTGAAACTGATGAACGTAACCCAGCAGGCTTTGTTGACGAACGCCTTCTTCTATATCAATGGTCAGCAGTGTGTTGTCCCATGGCTTAGCGACAAACCGGTGGACGTCACCCGCATGCCAGGCTTCGCGCAACGCGGAGTAGTCGACCTGACCAGACAGAAGCAGGCGATAGGTATATGGGGAAATTTTTCTGGCTTCGTGGCACAGAGAAATACCATCACGGCGTGGCATCTTGAAGTCTGTAACCATAACGTGGATGTGCTCGCGGCGAAGTACGTCGAGTGCTTCCTCGCCATCATTTGCTTCGAACAGGTTCCAGTCCTGAGACCTGAGCATGCGGCGTAGTGCCTGAATAATGCTGGGCTCGTCATCTACTAAAAGTACATTGATCTGCATAGTTGCTGCTTCTCCTTTTGTAGAAGTGTAGTTCGACGCTTTTTGGCTCGGAACAAGAACTCTGTAAATTCCTGTTAATTTATCCTTGCAAACGCAGAAGGCTATCTATACTGGATTTAGTGTAGTTACCTATCGAGAGATTGCTGTGAGGGAAAAACAAGCGCTGACAACAGGTGAAGTCGCCAAATACTGCGGAGTGAACTTCCGTACAGTGATCCGTTGGATCGAACGCGGACACCTGGATGCATACAAACTGCCCGGCCGTGGCGATAACCGAATACCGGTAGAGAGCTTTGTTGATTTCCTCAACAATAACAACATGCCGGTTCCGGAAGAGCTCGACAGCGGCGGACATAAACTCGTGCTGCTGGCGGACGTTGATGAGGTCTCGACAGAGATCGCCTCCTGCGTCCGGCGGGCTGGCTGGGATCTTCTGGTGACACAGGACCCTGTCCACTTTGGCTTTCTGATCAGTCAGAACCAACCGGCGGCCATCGCGATCACCCGACCGGAGTTCGAAGAGTCGGTGAGGCGTGTGGTCCGTGATGGTGACCATAAAGAGATGCTCTGCATCTCCATATGTGGCTCGGGCGATGGCGCACAGGGGCTTAAGGACGGATGGCTTCACCTGCGTTGGCCGCAGGATCAGCAACAGTTCATCCTGCAGCTGACCAGTAATCAGGCAGCGTGATGTAATCGGGCGTTCAAGCCCGTCCTGATTGTGATTTCCGGGAGCGTAACGTCAATGTACTGGACGTATGTGATCATTATTGCGCTTCTTGCTGCTGTTATGGTTCTTCTGACCCGGCTGTCTCAGCAGCGTATCTCACTTGTCGACCTACAGCGCGAGAAAGACCGCGCTGATATTCTCTGGAAACATTTTCCCGGCGTCGTCGCTGAAATTCGACCTGATGGCACTATTATGAGTGCCGGAACCGGTATACAAACCCCTGGTGCAGACCGCCTGATTAAAGGTGAACAGGTTCAGAGCTTTCTCTCGGGGGAAGCTCTGAGTACATTCAGTCAACGCCTGAAAGAATCTGTGGTTTCCCGCCAGCCCGTTTCGTATTGTCTCTGCGTTGACGCTGATGACACGATCGTACACCTGCGGAATGAACTTGTCCCCATCACACGTGATGGCCGGGTTAAGTCCTTATTGATCATCAGTAGCGATATAACTGAGCTCAAAGAGGCTGAAGAGAAGCTGAAGACCGAGAAAGCGATTGCTGAGTCAGGATACCAGGCAAAGCGTCGTTTTCTGGCCAGTATGAGCCATGAGATCCGGACGCCACTGAACGGCATGCTTGGTGCTCTCAGCCTTCTCGGCGGAACCCCCCTGAGTCCCCATCAGAAAAGCTACCTTCACAACCTGCAACAAGGCGCAGATCATCTGCTGGCTATCGTGAATGATGCCCTTGATGTCTCCAGGATTGAGAGTGGTCACCTGCAGTTGGTGAGAGAGGAGTTTGATCTGCTGGCTCTGGCGCAGCGGGTTCTGGGAATTGTCCAGGGGAAGGCCTCTGAAAAGCGGATCGCACTGCAGCTCTTCTGTGACGATGACGTGCCGGGGCGGGTTGTTGGTGATCCTCTCAGGGTCAGTCAGATTCTCATCAACCTTCTCAACAATGCGTTGAAGTTCACTGACAAAGGTCATGTCATATTGCGGCTCGTGAAGTCTGACAAAGATGGAGACAATATAAGGTTTTCGGTAGAGGACACAGGCAGTGGAATTGAGCCATCCCGGGCGCCTTACCTTTTTGATGAATACAGTGCCGCCCACGATGAGCGTTCCAGGGCGTTGGGTGGCACGGGCTTAGGCCTGAATATCTGCAAGCGCCTTGTTGAGGCAATGGGCGGTAATATTGGAGTGGCCAGCACGCCCGGTACCGGTTCCTGTTTCTGGATGAACATCCCGTTAACGGCGACCCATGAGGGAGTTGAGACCTCCACGGATCTTAAATTCCGTGACAGGACGCTCTGGGTGGCTGACTCCTACGCGGTAAATCGCTCCTTCGTTATGGGGGTTGCCGGACGCATGGGCATGAATGTGCGTGGCTTCGATCGCCTCAGGGACTGTATTTCAGCCTTGCTGTTGGATAAGCCTGACGTGCTTGTTCTGTCACGCCGTTTTTTTGCGGCACCTGATATGCAGCTTCAATATGACTCTCTGGGAGACGTCAAGTTGTGCGTCAGCTGCGATGAAAGTTTTTCTGAGAATTGGCAGCCTCCGTCTGAGCTTGTTCGTGGTGCCTGGGCCTGGCCAATAGATCATCGCCATCTGAGTTCGCTTTTAGGGCGTGTTCTTGAAACAGAGCCTGTTGGTGATCAGGTGATCCGGCCGTCGGGCACAGAATCAAAACAGGTAGTTCGTTCCTCCCTTTACTTATTACAGGTTCTTCTTGTCGAAGATAATCCTGTGAATCAGAAGGTTCTGGAGCAGCTACTGAAGCGGCAGCAGTGTCAGGTGATCGTGCGTAGTAGTGGTATCGAAGCTATCGAATATCTGACCAACAACGCTGGTACAGAGCTGGTCATAATGGATCGGCATATGCCCGGTATAGATGGCATAGAGACCATGCGACGTATCCACGCATTGCCGGGGTACGAAACTCTGCCGGTCGTTGCCTTATCTGGAGATGCTCTGGAGGAGCAAAAGCTTGAGTTTCTTCAGGCGGGAGCGATTGACTACCTGCTTAAGCCAGTGAGCCCACAGCGCCTGAAGCAACTGGTTGATAGCTTCAGGTCAGAGCATCGCCGTGCGGTATAAAGCGGTTGTCTGTTTCTGCTTTCATTTTGCGCACGATGTCTTTTTCTGGTTTCCGGCCTTGCGACTTCAGATATCGGAATATACGGATGGCTGGGTTATTTGACCCAGATTCAAAACCACTCAGCGTCTGTTCTGCGCGGATATAAAAAAAAGCGATATTAATGAGCTCAGCATCCGTCAGGTCTGAGAGAGATTGTTCCCAGTCACCCTGGCTGTTGCGAATCCAGTTCGCCGCCTGATTTCTGAGTTGCTCCGCTGCGCTAGCGGGATTGTCTGCGGCGGCTGCAAGCTGTCGTAACTCGTCGTTCGTTGGAACGTTCTCAGTCTTTGTTGTGGTCGCTGACGGGTTCCATTCACCGATCATACATTCTACTCCGCAGTTTTCTGCCGTTGCTCTGTCGTATATGGTAGCGATATTACCACAGAGCGAAACAGGTCGGGACGCAGGGCATCATGAGTGACATTGAAGAAGATCGTTATCATGACATACGGCCATATAAGGACGAGGAAGTCAGGCAGGTTCTGGAAAGATTAGGGCAGTCTTTTGAACTACATCGGGCGTTGGTGTCCTATCGCTTTGCCCGATATCCGCAATGGCTGCAGCGAATACTGGCTCGGATGGTTGGCTGGCAGCTTCGTCGCCATTTTGCACCAATGACAACCGTAGATGCCTTTCAGGGATGGTTGAAAGACTGGATAACAGCCCTGATAGACTCGACCACTGCAAATGTGGAGGTTCATGGCCTGGACCTTCTGAACAAGGGCCAGTCGTATCTTTGGCTGTCCAATCACCGCGATATTGCCATGGACCCCACGCTGATAGGTTACGCCCTTGTCTCGTCTGGGTGGCCAACAGCAAGAATTGCGATTGGCGATAATCTGCTGGCCAATCCGGTACTGGCGGATCTGATGAGGCTGAACAAAAGCTTTATCGTTAAACGTTCAGTTTCAGACCGTCGGGCACGGCTAAAGGAATTTCAGAAACTGTCAGGTTATATCCGCCACTCACTCGAGGATGGCCACTCTGTCTGGCTTGCACAAAGAGAAGGGAGGGCGAAAGATAATCTTGATCACACGGATACCGCAGTTCTTAAAATGCTGTCTCTTAGCGGGCGGGATGACCGGCTCACTTTCGCTGAAACTTTGCAGCGGCTGCGGCCAGTACCTGTATTAGTTCAGTACGAGTGGGATCCTTGTGATGTATTGAAAGCCCGCGAACTGGTGGCACTGGAGGAGAACGGTGTTTACAAAAAATCTGAAGGAGAGGACACACACAGTATTCTCCTTGGTATGAAAGGGCAGAAGGGCAATATCCGTATTTGCTTTGGGCGACCCCTGGCGATGGCTGACATGCAGGACGCGAACCTGATGGCAGCAGCAACTGACCGGGAGATTGATCTGATGAAAAAACTGTTTCCGGTTAATTATGCGGCTTTACGCTTGCTGCAGAGTGAGCACCAGCTCTATCAGGACCTGAACTGGCAGTGCCCTGTTGGTATGGAACTACCGTTGAATGAGTTGAGTATGCGGTGTTCGGGAGAGCCGACCGCAGTGAAGATCAGAATGTTAAAAACTTACGCCGCGGCATTGATCAGCCGCTTGTCGAGCCCGAGTAATCAGTAATTATCCGGCGTCTTAATCGCCGGATAATTACCAAATCTACCCGCTGCACTATTGCGCGTTCAGAAGCTCAGTAATACGAAGGTCAACGTTTGGACGAATACTGACGTCAGGGAACTCCTCAGTAATCATACGGAAGTATTCCAGTGCCTTCAGACGACTACTCTGGGAGTTGTATGGGCTCATGTAAATCAGTCCCATCTGGTAAAGAGCTTTAGATCGGATCTCTTTTCCTGACGCCTCATTCTCATAAACGATGGTGTATACGGTAACGGCTTCTTCGATGCGGTCTTCAGTAATCGCACGTTCACTCATCGGATTCAGTTCATCGTCATATGGAATGTTTGGTCTTGACAGTAATTCCTCACGATTCAGATTATTCAGAAGTTCTTTTGCTGGCACGAAAACCGGATTTTCTGCGCGTTGGTTGAGCTCTGCAAGGTGCGATTGGATGCGGCTGGAAATACGTGAAGACGGGAATTCCTGGCGGTGTTTCGTGAAAAACTCACGTGCCTTGGCGTCATCACGCTGATCATTGAAGCGATTCATGTAAATCAGGCCAATCTGGTACAGAGCTAACGATTTCATGTTATCGCTGTAATCCGGGTTGTTGTAACCCATCATGTAGGTATCGACCGCTTTTTCAGTCTGGCCGCGTGCAATTGCCTGAATGGAAAAGGTTAGTAAGTCTGGCTCGTCTCTCAAAGCCGCAGCTGCTCGGAGGCGAATGTTTTCTTCATATTTAGCGACTTCATACGCTCCTGCGCCCGCGACGGCAAGTGGTGCCGGTGCAGCACATGAAGCAAGTAAAAAAGGTGTGACGATAAGTAGCAGACGGATCAGCATAGTTATATCCCTGTTGTTGTCATAATGCCCACTGGATCAGAGTAAGCTTGTAGCCAGTCTAAATTGATGACAACGGGAAGGAAAGTCAGTTCATCGGGAAAGCGTAGATCAGCGTATCACCGATGCGGCCAGGACCGCGGCAAGAACACCGATCGAAGCCCCGGCAATGGCTGCTCGCAAAGCAGTGGATCTGACCATTCTGACGGTGGCTCGACGGTGATCCTCGAGTGCAGAATCAAAAGCCATTTTCTGAACCTGAAGCTTGCTGGTCAGTTCATCAGTGGCACGTTTTACCATACGGTCTGCGACGGCAGCGGCCAGTTTCTGGTTCGCTGTTTTAGTTCGGTTAAATAGTCGTTCAGATTCAAACTCCGCATCCAGCTCTTTCTGAACTTCGCCGACTTGTTGCTGTAGTTGGCGGCGCATTACTTCAAGCTGATGACGCTGGTGCTGCTGAAGTTGAGAGGCAGTGGTGTCAATGCCAGCGGTAATTTCTCCTTTGGCCTCCGTCAAGGCACTTCTGAGGTGCTTCTGTACCAGGCGGTCAATCTCTACTAAGGGAATAGAAGCAGTAGGCAAAGTAGTCACGTCCTTATTCGCGTCATTTGCAGCGGGCTTGTCGAGAGAGCGAATGACTGCCATGACGGCTTCCTGATCCGCTGGTTTGCAAAGAACACCGTTGGCGCCTTTCTGCAGTGCAATCCGGAAATAGTCTTCGCCGTCTTTCGACGTATACATGATGGTAGGGATGGCAGAGGTCTTGGGATTTGCCCGAATCATCTGGGTGGCCTCAAGCCCATCCATTCCCGGCATCATATGATCCATGAATATGATGTCTGGCTGACGATGCTCAAGGAAAGCTAATGCAGCTTCGGCGCTCTCGACAGTGTCGACGTTTACCTGAATGCGAGCGAGGAGTCTTTGCAGCACCAGGCGTGCAGACTTGGAGTCATCAACAATGAGGGCACTTTTTATCAGCATGGCTATATTATTGTTATGCAAAAATGCAATCTTTAGTCGATTCCATATCGAAATCAAGGATTTATTACGCCTAACTTGAACCAGGTCACAGGGGGGGAGTGTGAGAATGGCCCGGGGAGCATCAGAAATTGAATGGATCTGGCATAATAGATAAGCGAGATATCTGGCAGGGGGCCAATAATGACAGTACAAGACCATGGGCATTTAATTAAGCGGGCTGCTGTAGCGTCTCTGGTGACTGCGACAGTTCTGTTGCTTTCAAAAGCCGCGGCGTGGTCTGCCAGCGACTCGGCGAGTGTTCTGTCCTCTCTGCTTGATAGTCTGATGGACATTGCAGCCTCCCTGATCAACTTTTTCGCAATACGTTACGCATTAATGCCACCAGATGACGAACATCCTTTTGGTCATAGCAAAGCAGAAGGACTTGCTGCATTAATGCAGTCAGCTTTTATCCTTGGCTCGGCGACTATGTTGCTGCTTCATGTGATCGACCGCTTGCTGAAACCTCAGGAATTAACGGCCCTGCCGGAAAGTATTGGTGTGATGGCTTTTTCTACGTTAGCCACTGTATGCCTTGTGATGTACCAACGTTATGTCTGGCGAAAAACCGGATCACTCGCGGTTAAAGCAGACTCGGCACACTATCTCAGTGATATTCTGACTAATATTGCAGTTATCGTTGCGCTTGTCGGTGCTATGTGGGGGGTGTTGTGGCTCGATGCCGTCATTGCGTTACTCGTTGCTGCGATACTGGTGTTCGGAGTTATTACTATCGTTAAAGAGGCTCTTGCCGTACTTATGGATCAGGCACTGGATGCAGATGATGAGGCGGAGCTGATCAATATCATTAATACCACTGAGGGGGTACTGGGTTACCATGACCTGAAGACGCGCCAGTCGGGTGTGGTTCAGTTCGTGCAATTCCATCTTGAGCTTTCGGCAGATCAGTCGCTGAAGCAGGCACATGCAACCGGGGAAGCGCTTGAGCAGAGAATTCTGGAGCGTTTTCCGCGAGCTGAAATTCTGATACACCACGATCCTATCTGATGATTCGCAGTGTATTTTTAATAGTTTCTCTGTTGGTATTCTGCTCATCAGATTGTCTGGCCAGCGGCTTCGACGAGCCAACGCTTATTCCTTACGGAACCGTATGGCCCGAGAAACCAGAAACTGAAGAAGACGTTCAGACAGAAGTTACTGATGATATGGCAGAACGGTCACGTCGTTGGTTGATTGATCATCTGGATAATCTGTCGGGTGGCATCGACAGTTTTTTCGTTGATCGATTTTTTAACGATGATGTGACCGATATTCAGGGACATGGCAGCCACGCTAAATTCTCTTTTTTTACGCGTCGTGAATTGGGTGACCCAGTGGACTACAAGTTTGGAGTCAGCCTCAATATCGAACTTCCTCATACTAATGACAGATTAAATCTCCTACTGGAATCGGAAGACGAGGACGTTCGGGAGTCACAGGTATTAGAAAGCCCGGATAACGTTACCTACAGTTCAGCACTGCGATTTATTATCCAGCAGACAGAGCGTTGGAGCTCGTCGGTTGATGCCGGTATACGCTGGGGAATTCCGCCTGATCCGTTTGTACGCTTTCGGGCTAAGCGTCCCGTGTATTTTGACTACTGGAACTTCACTTTTCGTCAGGAGCTGAATTACTACACCTCAGATGGTTATGGTTCAGTGACGGATCTGACATTTGACCGTCCGATTGATACGCAGCGCTTATTTCGCTATGAAATGGAGAGCGAATATCTCCTGAATAATGATTATTTTACTCTTATGTACGGTGCTGGCCTGTACCATGAAATTAACCCTATTTATGCCTATGCGATTCTGGCAAAAGCAACGGGGGATACGGAATACGGAGCTACGTTTGACGCCTATGAATTCGGCGTGCGTCTGCGTCGACGTATTTATCACGACTGGATGTTTGCTGAGTTACATCCTCAGTATATCTGGACTCGTGAAAATGACTGGGAACCGACGCCGGTACTGATGCTGCGTTTGCAGGCTGAATTCAGACGGCAATAATTCTGCGGAAAGTCAGATTGATGCGCGGCTCTGTTACCCGTGCGCGGCGGGGAAGGGCGTGCTGCCAATCGGACTGCATGCCAGCCTTCATGATGAGCAGGCTACCGTGTTGAAGGGCCAGGCAGTGTGCCTGTCGCGTTGCTCCAGAAGGTCGTAGAGTAAAGTCTCTTGCAGCTCCCAGGCTTACAGAGGCGATCACTGGTGCTTCGCCTAATTCAGGCTCATCGTCGCTGTGCCATCCCATGCTGTCCTGTCCATTGCGATAGAGGTTAAGCAACACCGAGTTAAATTCAACGCCTGCTATTCGGGAGAGGTCTTTCGCTAACGAGGCAAGGTAGTCTGGCCAGATAACAGAAGTGAAGTCTGTTCCTGAATATCGGTAAGTATGAGGGCGATCTCCCATCCAGGCCTGCAGCCGTGGAATCGGGTGTCTTTTTCCGTAGATGGTGATGCTTGGCTGCTGCCAGGCAATGTCAGACAGCAGGCGACTCAGTAATTTATCGCTGTTCCCGCGGGATAACCAATGGGGAAAATATTCCATGCTGCCATCCGGCAGCATGGTTTGCCCGAACAGGTCACTCATCTCAGTTATCGAAGAAACCTTCAAACAGAGGAGAGGTCAGGTAGCGTTCGCCAGAGTCTGGGAGAACGACAACGATGGTCTTGTCTGCATAGGCGGGATCTTCGGCCAGGCGCAGAGCACCAATCATAGCTGCACCGCATGAAATACCCGCGAGAATACCTTCTTCGGACATGAGCCGATGTGCCATTGCCATCGAATCGTCATTGGAGACAGGTTCGACTCTGTCCAGCAATGAAATATCGAGGTTGCCCGGAATAAAGTTGGCGCCAATGCCCTGAATCTTGTGTGGTCCAGGAGTCAGTTCTTCACCTGCAATTTTCTGCGTAATAATGGCTGAGTCAGCAGGTTCAACAGCAACCGCTTCGATAGAGCTCTTCTGGCTCTTAAGGTAGCGGGCACAGCCACTGATCGTGCCACCAGTACCGACACCTGCAACGATAACATCGACGGTTCCGTCGGTATCATTCCAGATTTCCGGACCCGTTGTTTTCTCGTGGATAGCCGGGTTGGCCGGGTTTTCGAACTGTTGCAGCATAATTCGGGAGTCAGGCGACTCGGCCAGAAGTGCTTCTGCTTTCTGAACTGCCCCTTTCATACCTTTAGGACCTTCAGTCAGAACCAGGTTAGCGCCCAGGGCTTTCATGACTTTACGGCGTTCCATGCTCATGGTTTCTGGCATGCATAGGGTGACCTTGTAGCCGCGTGCTGTCGCGACAAAAGCAAGAGCAATACCTGTATTGCCACTGGTCGGCTCGACAATTTCCATGCCGGGCTTGAGAAGCCCATCCTGTTCAGCTTGCCAGACCATGTTGGCGCCGATGCGGCACTTCACAGAATGCGCCGGGTTCCGGTTCTCAAGTTTGGCGTATAAACGTGGGTGTTGCGTCAGTTTACTGATGCGGACGAGTGGGGTGTTGCCAATTGACTGGGTAATGTCGTCGTAGACCTTCATAGTTTCCTCAGTGACAATATTTCTGGTTGGGCTAAACTTAGGCCGATATGTGATGTACTAACGACAGCAAACCGGGAGAGAAGTTGCCCAGTTCCAACGTTCAGCGAGACAGCGATACCTTACGGCCCCTTGAAAGCCAGATCAATATGCTTACAAGCCTGATCGAGCGTAAAAAAGCTGGGGGGCGCTTCCCGGCAGCCCTGGAGGCCAGTTATCAATCGTTTCGTCTACGCCAGTTTTTCAGCGTGGATCTGCGTGTCATCATGTCTGGCCTGCTGGTCTTCGTGGTCTTTGGCTGGGCGGATTTCTCATTTGGAGGTGCCCAGTCAGTCATGTTGTTCAGTGTCAGGGTGCTGATCGCTGTGCTTCTGATGTTGGCTATTATCTGGATTCCCCGCAGTCGCTTTGCACCATACTCTCTCTACGCTCTGGTGGTTGGGGTGTACATATGTTTCCTTTCAGTGCTCTGGAATATATATATCGTTGATCTGCCGTGGGGCTATTTTTACCATCTGGGTATGATTCCCATGCAGGTCTTTGCTTTACTCGGCTTGCGTAGCAACTATCGCGCGATGTTTTCCTGCTCGTTGGCTATGTTGCTGAGTTATACCGCGTTTATCGTGTTGCTGCCGGGCCCTGCGGAGCTAACCGAAGTGAAGCGTCTGGCCATGGCCATGGCGCCTTATTACATCCTTTTCTGGGCGATACTCGTCATTATGGCATCCTATTTGTCGTATACGATTGAGTCTGGTACCCGCACTGACTTCATCAAAAACCGCTTATTGGCACTTGAGGCGGATAGGTTGCAATACCTTGGTAGGCGCCTGCAGCAGTTGTCGACGACGGATTCGCTGACAGGGATTGCCAACCGGCGCCATGCAGAGACTCAGCTTTCTGAAGAGTGGAGACGTTGTCTGCGCAGCAATGAACCGCTTGCGGCACTGATGGTCGATGTGGATCTGTTTAAGGCTTACAACGATCAATATGGACATCAGCAGGGGGACACCTGCCTGCGCAGTATTGCTCAGAAAATGGCTGAGTTCTGTCGGCGCCCTGGGGATGTTTGTGCGCGTTATGGCGGAGAAGAGTTTGTGGTCGTTTTACCTGAGACGACGCTGAATCAAGCCGAAGAACTGGCGCAGGAACTGTGTGAGGCCATAGCCGGTCTGAACATTCCTCATGCCCGTTCCCCTCACAGTGTTGCGACTGTGAGTATTGGTGTGGCTGCTGAGATTCCCAGAGCAGGTGAAAATTATGAAGGGCTTCTGAAGCGAGCAGACGTTGCGCTCTATCAAGCTAAAGACAACGGTCGTAATCAGGTAAAACGCCAGTCAGTCACACAGGGCTGACTGACGTTTTCCGGCAGCTACTAGCTAGCTACTACTGGCGGTTGCGCAGTGCTTCCAGGCGGGCATCTTTCTCTTCCCAGAGCTTCTGTACCCATTGCTGAAAGTGCAGGCGGTAGCTGTCGTCTGTCTCGTAGTCACCGTTAATCAATTCGGCTGGAATCGGCTTCTCTTCGACTATCACATCACAGCGTGGCATTTTTCCCTGCATAAAATCCCAGAACGTTGGAATGCCATCCGGGTAGTTGATAGTCACGTCCAGGATTGACTGGAACTGATCACCCATAGCGCTCATGGCGAATGCCATGCCACCCGCTTTGGGCTTCAGCAGGTGCTTGAAAGGCGAGCCGGTTTCGTCATGCTTCTTCTGAGTAAAGCGTGTGCCTTCGAGAAAATTCATCACGCTGGTTGGCATGTCTTTGAACTTTTCACAGGCCGCGCGTGTTGTATCCAGGTCTTTACCCTTCATTTCCGGGTGTTTCGCCAGGTACTCTTTGCTGTAGCGCTTCATAAACGGGAAGTCGAGTGCCCACCAGGCCGCGCCCATAATAGGCACCTTAATCAGTTCCTGCTTGAGGAAGAATTTCAGCAGGGGGATACGGCGATTCAGCGTGTGCTGGAGAACCAGAATATCGACCCAACTCTGGTGATTACTCAGAACGAAATACCAGCCGTTTCGGCTCAGGTTATCGGGGCGCTCTATTGTCCAGTTCATTTTCTGGGTCAGGGTCATCCAGCCTGAGTTGCAGCTGATCCAGGCATTGGCGACAGCTGCCAGTAGGTAGGTAAGGAGCTTACGTACCGGAGCGACTGGAATGATCACTTTCAGGAAGGTCAGTGGAAACAGTAAGCACGCCCAGAACAGGGTGTTAATCAAAAGCAGCAGGCTTGCAATAATGCCGGTTACGATCGGTGGCATGTCAGATACCTTATTTCTGATGTTGGGACTGAATCGCTGTCAGGGCGATGGTGTAGACAATGTCTTCTACCAGAGCACCTCGTGACAGGTCATTTACCGGTTTCGCGAGGCCCTGCAGCATCGGTCCGATACTGATGACGTTGGCACTTCGCTGCACCGCTTTATAGGTCGTATTACCTGTGTTCAGATCCGGGAATATCAGCACGGTTGCCTGTCCTGCGACGGGGCTGTCCGGCGCCTTACTCTTGGCAACGCTGGCGGTGGTGGCCGCATCATATTGCAAAGGCCCATCAACTACCAGATCAGGACGGCGCTCACGTACGATGGCCGTAGCCTCACGGACTTTCTCTACATCGGCGCCGCTCCCGGATTCGCCTGTCGAGTATGACAGCATGGCGATCCGTACCGGTATATTCATCTGCATGGCCGATTCAGCGCTCTGAATCGCGATATCCGCCAGCTCTTCCGGGCCGGGATCCGGGTTTACAGCACAGTCACCGTAGACGAGAACCTGATCTGGCAGACCCATAAAGAACACAGAAGAGACAAGCTTGGCGTTCGGGGCTGTTTTGATCAGCTGCAGAGCAGGGCGGATCGTATTCGCCGTTGTATGGATGGCGCCGGACACCAGCCCATCAACTTCATCCTGTGCCAGCATCATGGTGCCGAGCACGACGTTGTCCTCGAGCTGAGCGAGTGCCATGGGTTCTGTCAGGTTCTTATGCTTGCGGCGTTCAACCATGCCTGCAACGTACTGATCGCGGACGTCGTCCGGATTTACGATGCTGAGATCATCGGGAAGCTCAACTTCCTGCGCGCGTGCAACCTGACGCACGCTCTCCTCGTTGCCGAGCAGAATGCAGTTGGCAATGCCGCGGCTCTGACAGATGGCTGCAGCAGCAATGGTTCTTGGTTCTTCACCTTCCGGGAGCACGATCCGGCGCTTATTGGCTCTGGCATGAGACACCAGCTGGTGACGGAAAGCCGCCGGGCTCAGGCGCGGTGTATGTGGCGCGCCGATACGTTCTGACAATGTTTCAACATCAAGATGCTGGGATACCGCATTCATGATGCGCTTAACCCGCTCGGTGTCATCAACCGGAACGTGCGTATCCATGTGGGTCAGGGCGCGGGCGGTGGAGTAACTGTCGCTTTCAACACTCAGAACGGGGAGGCCGGTTTGCCATGCGCGCTCGCACAGGTTGTGCAAGGCATCGGTTGGTGTGTACCCCGATGTCAGCAACAGGCCAGCGAGAGGGGTGCCATTAGTCGCGGCCATTGCACTTGCGACAATAATGTCATCGCGATCCCCTGGGGTCACAACCAGAGTTCCCGGGCGAAGGTGGTCGATCATATTGGTCAGTGTGCGGGCGCAAAGAGTAATGCGCGCCACGCGTCGCTGATCAATGTCCCCCTCACTGATAACGTCTGCGTTCAGTGCGCGGGCAATATCAAGCGTGCGTGGGCTGAGCAGGTCAGCCTGCCATGGAATGACGCCGAGCACAGGGCAGTCATCAATACTAATCTGCTCGCATTCTTTGGCGCTACAGCCTGCCGGCGGCATGTCCGCCGGAGACTCCTCCGAGGTGGGCAGAGCGCCATGAATATCCGGTGCACCGGCTTTGTTGATAATACAGCCCATCATGCTGGCTTTTTTACCGCCAAAGAGACCGACCTGTAGCTTCAGGTCTGAACGGATCTGGCTGGCACTTTTGCCCTCTGCACTGGTGACCAGCAAAATGTCGGCACCCATGGCTTTGGCAATTTCAACATTAAGTTTGGCGGTATAGGGCTCGCTCCGGTCTGGTACCAGACCTTCGATGATCACCACATCGCAGCCTTCGGCCACCTGAGCGTGAAGGCCGACGGCATCCTCCAGAGTGCGATCCAGCATGCCATTACTGACCGACTGCTGAACATCCGCCAGTGCCATCGGTTCTGGGGTGTCGAGGTGGAGAACACTGCGGATGAGCTGAGTGGAGCGTTCGTTGGCCGAAGAACCTGGGGCGATCGGTTTCACAAAGCCGACTTTCAGGCCCTGAGCATCGAGGGCCTGAATCAGGCCAAGGCTGATGGTTGTCAAGCCGCTTTCAGTATCGGTCGGGGCGATGAAAATATTAATCATGGTCAGATGTCAGCCTGTATGTGTCCTGCGCGATCATGCGCTCTTCGTCGGTGGGAACTACCATGACCAAGGGGGTGCCCTGTTCACTGATTCGCCCGGTTTCGTTGCCGTTCGATTGGTTAAATTCGCTATTGAGACGATACGGAATGTTCTTCCAGCACGCCAGAATGCGCTGCCGAATGTTGGCCGAATGCTCGCCAATGCCGCCGGTGAATACGACTGCATCGGTGTGCGTGAAGTTGGTGCTGAGTGCAGCTAGGTGACGGGCAGTACGGAAGCAGAATGCATCGATCGCACGTCGCGCGGCTTCATCCCCCTCAGATTCCGCTTCAAGAAGAGTCCGCATGTCGTTGCTGAGCCCACCGGAAAGTCCTAACAGACCGCTTTCCCGGTTGAGCGAAGTCATCAAGTCATCGAGTGGCTGCTCCGCGGCCTTACTCATAAATTCAATCAGCCCTGGGTCAATATCACCACTGCGTGTGCCCATAACCAGGCCTTCAAGAGGAGTCAGCCCCATGGTCGTATCAACGGACTGACCCTGGCGGATTGCGCAGGCACTGCAGCCATTCCCTAAGTGAGCAATGATCAGATTGAGGTCTTCGGGCGACTGCTTTAACCGGCGCGCGGTTTCAGCAGCAACAAACCGATAACTTGTACCGTGAAAACCGTAACGGCGGACACCGTAATCTTTGTACCAGGCATAGGGTACGGCATAGAGGTACGTAGACTCAGGGATGGTCTGGTGAAATGCGGTATCAAACACAGCAACGTTGGGCACGCCCGGGAGTAATTCGCCGCAGAGTTCGATTCCCATAAGGTTCATCGGGTTATGCAGTGGTGCTAGTCCAGACACTTTCTTGAGTTCTACAATGGTTTCCTGATCCAGGGTACAGCTCTGGATAAAAGATTCGCCGCCATGGACAACCCGGTGTCCAATACCTCTGAGCCCTTTCAACTGAGCTTCCGCGGCCTTGATGAATGTTGTCAGTGCGGCACTGTGATCCATGCTACCCGAGGTCTGAAGTTCAATCTCCCCCGAGACTGACAACGAGGCTTGTTCTGTTCCCAGGCGGTCGGCATTAGCCTCTATAACCGGGTTAGTTTCTTCAGCGTTATTGTATAGGGCAAGCTTGAGAGAGGAGCTGCCACAGTTAACTACCAGTACCGAGCCTTCCATCGGTGTTTATATCTCCTGTCCGTATGTTGAGTCGGGGTTAGCCTGGCCGGATATTCTGGCTTGCCAGGTACCCCAATAATCTCAGGGTGATATCGCCGTCGTGCTGTAAAAGTCGCTCTTTATGGAAGCGGAGGCTGTAACGACTGCCCTGTGCTCCGGGCTCCGCTCGAACGATCTGAGCCGGGATATTCTTCAATTCATGTTCTGCAGCGGAAATTGTCAGGTTGACCCGTGCGCCAATTGGCAATTGCCCCTGGCTTATGACTGTTATGCCGTCGGTGGAAAGCCAGGTTACTGTGCCTGAGATACTGCGTCGCTTCAGAGGAAGCCAGTGATGACGAAACAGCGTGACCTCGATATGTGACTCTGTCATGAATCTGAGGTTTCCGGCTGATCGTACTTTCCCAATTTGTTGAATCTGATCATGCTGCGCACTTCATCTATGTATTCATGGCCTCGTTCGGAATAACTTTCGAGCCCACCTGCGACCACAGTGCCGCTGGCAAAGCCTTTGCTTTTCATTGCTTCTGAGCGGATGCGGCGTAATTCGCGATACGCGTCATGGCGGTTAATGTTCAACATGTAGCTGCGCACGCTGGCGTACGGACTTTTGAAAGAAGCCACTTCGTGAAATGCATCGCCTGCTCGCTGCTCAGGCACAATACCGCAGCCCTTGCTGAAGCACCACTGACCAAACAGATTGTTACCTTTCACGGCAAACCTTGAAGTTCCCCAGGCCGATTCGTTGGCTGCCTGCGCCATGGCGAGGCTTGGCGGGACCGGAGCTACGCGCACTAACAGGCGTTCTATCAGCTTACTGGTCTCTTTTACGTCCTCGAGTCGGTACTTTGCGGCCAACGTCTGCAAAAATTCGTTCGCTTTGTCATCCAGCTCGTCGTACTTCCCATACTCCTTTATAGCGAGAAGGGCTGAACGTTCGGCCATAATCTCCCGGTTCGCTTCATCTGCCAGGCGTTCGATAAATGAGAAGAAGGCCTGCTTCTTTTCTTTGACATTGGTGTATGAAGAAAAGTCCGGGAGTTTCTCTTTGCTGATCGTTTTATCCACGGTGAAGTCTGTTGCGACATCGGGTTGATTGCTGCATCCGGAAAATAGAAATGCCGCTATCACGAGGCCATACAGACAGATCGTACGTACGAACATAGGGAGAAACTCCTCTTAAAAACATGAACTTAGTTTATCAGGTTCCTCTGTGGGGGTTGAAGGTGCCTGTAACAATGGCCTTCTGCAAGTCACTGCTGGGGCCCGGAATAGGACAAATCGGGTTAAGGTTGACAATATCCTGACGGAAAAAAGTGCTTAACTTTTAATTTAACTGGCGTCCAGTAATTAAACGTTAAATTTTATTAACAAGGCGCAAGAATACGATATGCTGGCCGATAATATTCAAGGCAGGTTTGAGAGTTTTCAGTGCAGACAGTGAACGGTTTTGCGACTCAGACCAGCCTAACTTGGACAACGGTCGGGGCACCGGAATATGGCAACAGAACCCATTATTTTAATTGCAGATGAGACTCTGTCTGTGCAGGCTCAGCTTGGTGAAGCGCTGGGTAAGCAAGTATCGCTGGTAAGCGCGATGAATCAGGAGCAACTGGATTACTGGATCGATCAACCAGACCGCAAGCCAGACCTGTTAGTCGTAGATCAGAATTTTACCGGACAGCAATTGTCGCGCTTCTGCCATTATTGGAAGCAGGACCCTGAAACCCGTCAGATCGGTCTGATTGTGATGGGCCCTGATGATGACGATGTGGAAATCTCTTCACTGGGTGCAGGTGCTGATGCGTATCTGCGTAAGCCGCTTAATTCTCAACTGTGCCGTCTCCGGATTGATCAGTTATTGGCAGCGCGCAAAGAAATGCAGCGTCTGGAATCATTGTCTGTTACTGATGGCCTGACTGGTATCGCAAACCGCCGCTATTTCGATGATTTTCTGAAAGCCGAATGGCTGCGAGCGAAGCGTGAGGGCGGCAATATCGGCCTGATCATGGTGGATATCGATCATTTCAAAGCGTTTAACGACCACTATGGTCACCTTGAGGGCGATCACTGTCTGCAGAAAGTAGCAGCGACGCTGAAAGAGCAGGCGCAGCGCCCGCGGGATCTGGTCGCCCGCTTTGGCGGTGAAGAATTCGCGGTGGTTCTGCCATCCATTCATTTTGATGGCATGAAAGTGGTGGCGGATCGAATCCGTTCTTCACTGACAGAAGCAGCCATGCCTCACGAAGCGTCGGATACCAGTGATATTCTGACGGTAAGCATGGGACTGGCATGGGCAGAGCCGTCTTCGTCTGACAGTATGGAAGCCTTGATTGAAGCAGCAGATGAAGCCTTGTATGCGGCTAAAGCAGGCGGGCGCAATCGTTACAGCGAGACGGTTGATCTTGCTTCTATCCGGTCGTTGATGACCAATTGAAAGACAGGGGGCAATTAGCCCCACTGTCGGATTCTTCAGCCGCGCAGAATGCGGCTGAGGAAGCGGTAGTTCATATCTTCCCGGCGCAGCAGAATCATAGCGTCGGCGACTCCGAAGTCTGCATCCAGGTACGGTTCACCACAGATTTTTACGCCAATTCTCAGGTAGGCCTTCAGCAATGACGGAACCAGGGACTTACCGTCGAGTTCAGTATTGGTCGCAGGCACCGGAATTTTGGGAACAGCGCGCAGGTTGTCAGGGGTCATATGTTTTTCACGCAGATGATCCATGATGGCGTTGGCCTGCTCGAAACCACCAGATACAGGAATTGAACAACACCCCATCAGGTAGTCGATGCGGTTCACTTCCATATACTCTGCAAGGAATCCCCAGAGATAGCCAATGGCGGCACCCGTGCGGAAATCAGGATCAACACAGGTACGACCGATTTCCATGTACGTCTTGCCCGGTTTCAGGACTTTACTCAGGTCAAACTCGGTAGACGAATAGAAGCCGCCGGCGCGGGCTGCCAGGTCATTGGTCAGGATACGACTGTAGGCAACGACGGTATCGGTATCGTTGTCCTTTACGATCAGGTGCATGCAGATGTCATCGAAACGATCTTTATCGATGCCCATGTCCGCGCCTTGAACGTCGGCACCCATGTCTTCGGCAAAAACACGGTAACGGAGCTCAAGCGCCTGACGAATCTCACGCGGATCTGAAGTAATGCGTGCCACCATGCCGGTTGCTGGCTCTGTGGCTCTCAGTTGGGCATTAGACTGTGCCATGTGTTTTCCTGTTTCTTTTTTCACGCCGGAATTTATAACAGTTCTGTGACAAACGGATGACATTTCCGTGCAGAACCTTACCTCTCGTGTGGCCTGTCAGAAAGCGGCTATCCTAAGTGCATGGAGGTAATTATGAAACCTTTGTTACAGATATTTTTATTGTTTTTCTGTGCGTCTTCACATGCTGTCCCCTATATCAGTCCGGAAGCAGCGATTGAGGTACTCAATCGTGATTACGCTGGTGAAACTTTATACTGGAAACCAGCTTCCTTGCCATTGACTCTATCGCAGTCAGATCGCAGCGCTGAGGCCAGTCAGCTGGCGGAACTCTTCGACATGGAGTTGATCGGGCGTGAGCGGAAAATTTCGACTGAGGAAATAGAAAAAGGGCGCAAGCGTGTGGTCGTTGCCTGGCGTTACTACTGGTTAGATGACGCAGTTACTGGGATGCCATACGGTACGCGGCGTGTAAAGTCTCTGGTGACGATGACGGACCCGATCGAGCGCGATGCCCGATGGTTTGTCGAAGTAAATATTCGGTGGTTTGTCGACGGTCTGGCAGACTGGATCAGCGAGCCGGTCTTCAGGCGTGCAAGACCTCTCAGGCGCGCTATGGAGTCCGAAGAAAAGCCCTTTGAAGCGACCCTTTACCTTGAGTACGTCGATCACCACTGGCGTTTGTGGCAGCCAGAGTAGGTCTGGTGCCACATCGTTCGATGCATAGCTCTGGCAGGGCGATAAAGCGATTCAGATGGCCTTAGAAAACCGCGGAGTTTCGTTCTCATCCCGGTATGCATCAAACGCCATACATACCTGACGGACCATCAGGCGTCCGGCATTGGTAACACTGATGGCTTCACTTGTAACCGTCACCAGTCCATCCTTTTCCATTTCACGCAATTGTTCTGTCGAGCGACTCAGATAGGAGCGGCTGTCGATGGCAAAGAGTGTATTCAGATCATCGAACTTAACCGTCAGATGACAGAGCAGGCTCATAATGACTGTCTTTCTGATCAGGTCGTCTGTGGTTGATGAAACTTGCCGCATCGTTGGAAGCAGCCCCTTGTTGAGTTGCTCGCCCCAGTTGCCCAGGTCCGTCTGGTTCTGGAAAAAAGAAGAGCCAATCTGACTGATGGAAGACACGCCGAAGCCGATCAGGTCACAGTTACCATGAGTGGTGTAGCCCTGGAAATTACGGTGTAGCTTGCCTTTCTGTTGAGCAATGGCCAGCTCATCGTCCGGTAGGGCGAAGTGGTCCATACCTATGTATTGATAGCCCGCTTGATCGAGCCTGGTGATGGCCGTACCGAAGATGGCCAGCTTCTCAGGCGCATCCGGGAGGTCCTCTGAGTTAATGCGACGCTGAGGCATAAAACGCTCTGGCAGGTGAGCGTAATTAAAGATGGAGAGTCTGTCCGGGCGCATATCGATGATGCGCTCCAGTGTCTCGGCAAAGGTTGATCGGGTCTGGTGAGGTAAACCATAGATAAGATCAATATTAATAGACCTGAACCCCAGCGCCCGCGCGTCTCGCATCACAGCCTCAATCATTTCCTCTGGCTGAACACGGTTCACAGCAATCTGCACACGCTCGTTCAGATCCTGAACACCAAAGCTGACGCGGTTAAAGCCTAGGTCCCGTAGGGTCTTCAGGGTGTCAGGGCCCAGCTCTCGAGGGTCAATTTCAATCGAGAAATCTGAACTCTCGTTATCCTGAAGGCTGAACCTCTGACGAACGTATGTCATCAGTTGTCGCAACTGATCATCACTCAGGTACGTTGGCGTGCCGCCCCCCAGGTGCAGTTGCTCAACCGGACGTGAGCGGTCAACCAATGCCGCTTTCAGATCGATTTCACGGTAAAGCTCTGCCAGGTAGGCTTCTGCGCGGTCTCTGTGTTTTGTCACTATTTTGTTGCAGCCGCAGTAGTAACAGACGTGACGGCAGAAAGGGATGTGAAAGTAGAGCGATAGTGGTTTATCAGAGTCAGCAGCCAGCGCGGAGCGCTCACAGGCATCAGATGTCGCCGGTGTAAATTCCACCGCTGTAGGATAAGAGGTGTATCTCGGCCCGGCGCGGTTATAACGCTGGATCATCAGTGGGTCCCAAGTAAGGTGTTGCGACATGTGCTGGCCTGTTTTTTGAATATTTGAATAAGTATTGAAGAAGTAAGTGACGATGAATTAGCAGAAGAATACGCTTGCGATCAGCCGGGCATCTTGTCCTGAATCAAATCACGGGTAGATTCAAACGTCTCTTAGTCGGTTACTGATGGATGCTGCCAACAGCCTGATGAGGAATTTGGCGGGTTTGGTCTGGTGCTGGACAGGATAGTCCCTTAAAGTGTGGGGGATTGTTGAGGTTAGGCCTCTGATGGCCTTGATTTTATCAATGATTGATCGTTTTATAGTCGCTTTCCTGACTATGTACATGAAGTGCAGCGAAAAATTCTAATAAACATGCGTACATGATTGGAGCATTTGGGGTCAGCTATGCCTAAAAAGCCGTTTACACCGGAAGAAATTGCCGCGCAGCGCGAACGAATTATGGACAGCGCGTCGCACGTGATGGCTGAGGTTGGCTTTCATCATCTGTCGATGCGAAAACTGGCATCTCAACTCGGGATGACAGCAAGCAACATCTATAACTATTTTCCTAACAAAGAATCTCTGTTCGTTTTCACCCGTCGCCGCGGTTTTGAAATGGCGTTCCAGGATATTAACGAGCAGATGAGTCAGCATCTTGACCCGCGTTCGGCACTCTATAACTTTGCCGGGCACCTGATTCAGTTTGCGCAGCGCTCACCGGGCTATTACCAGCTGATGTTCCAGCCACCCAAAATGACGCTGACGGACCCGGAAGTTGTCGATCGTGACGTGCTACTCCAGGTGGATCGTCTGGCCGAAGAATGGCAGTCGCACCTGTTATCTATGCTGGCAGATGCGGTTCCGGCCATCTCTGCTGCCTCAGAGGCACGACAGAAACAACTGGCGTTGTTTTTCGTTTCGTCTCTGCATGGACTCATTGATACTTATTACTACAAAGCCCTGCCTAAACTGCTCTCAGGCGTTGATCTGATTCCTGATGATGTGGTCGAAACACACATCGGTTGGTTGCTGGCTTCCCTCGAACATCAGGCCGAGAGCATTCACTGAGGTGGCTCAGTGCTTCGATAACAGATCGGGTTTACTTGCTGCCTTTCGGTTGACCCGGAAGGCGGCCTTCTAAGCGATAAACGAAGGCCAGGATCTCAGCGATCACCTGATAGAGCTGTTCAGGAATTTCTTCCCCGACCTCAAGTTGCCCCAGCCAGGTGGCAAGTTCTGCATTCTCATACACCGGGACTTCGTGCGCGATGGCGACGGAAATGATGGCTTGTGCAAGATCGTATTCGCCGCTGGCACTGACGTGAGGGGCGTGTTCGCCATCGTAGGCCAGAGCAATGGCTTCGGTTGCGTTCAGCAGGTGCTCAGGAATCGTCATGTGTGAATATCCACCAGTGAATGTCTAATAACTGGCTGCTCGCCGGGTAATTTTCGCCCATGGCGCGCTCGCAGCTCGCCCACGTCTGCTCCGAGTAAGGTCAGGGTTTCTCGCAGTGGTCGCAATGCCTGTTGAATTTCCGACAAGGTATCTGAGGTTTCTGACCAGAAGGTCGCAGATACCGCCGGGGGACATAAGTCCAGTTCGATATCCAGCGGGCCGAGCGTTTCCAGATCAAAGTGCAGGGTGAGTTGCCAGCGCGACTGTTTCTTCTGGTCATCCTCAGGTGCGCCTTGATCGTCATCTCGTTTAAGGCACAGCAGGTCCTGCTTGATCGTGTCGTTGTCCCGCCACATCAGGGGGACCTGATACTGAGTTGTATCCTGTGTCTGCACCAGGCGAACCTGCTCGGATTCGGTCTGGGACAGGGCGGTCTGCAGTAAACGGAAGGTTTCGGGGCGCAGCCCCTCGTTGAGCGCACCTGCCAATGGATTGGTCTGGGCGCCTGATCGTGCCGCTGCCATCGTAGCGCTTCCTGTAGCGCCTTCTGACGTGGCGGCTGGGTTGCTTTGACTGCGCCCCAAAATAAACAGGAGTAATCCTTTGAGGTTATCGCCGGGAATGACCGGCGAGCTTTGCAGTGCTGAACTTGCGGTTGAACTGGCCGATGAGCTACTTAGCAGAGCGGCCAGCTGGGCGGCACTTGTCTCAGAATTAGCCGGGCCCTCAGAAGACAGTTGCTTCTGCAGTGTTTCAATCGCAGATAGCAGCGATGGCTTGGTGATCGCAGAGGTGTCGGTGCTGATGGACTGACGTAAAGACTCTGATGCGCCGTTCGCCGCTGAGCTTGCCGTTGAACTTGTTGGGGCTCCAGCGTGTGCAGAGGCCTTGCTCCAGAGCGCCTTAAAAACAGATGCGACGGTTGTCGGTGATGAAACAGGCTCACCGGACCCGGACGCAGAAGCACTGCCCTGCGGTGTCGCAGCAAGACGAAATAACTGGCTCTCGTAATTCAGTGGGCTATTGGATATGGCTTTGTGAAGGCCTGATGGTGAACTGAGTTGCGCCGCATCGGGCAGGTTTCTGACTAACGACTCGGTCGCTTGCAACAGGCTGGGCTGGCTATTTCTGTTAGCTCCGGCAGATGTCAGGTCATTTAACACGGCGCGCAGAACAGCACTGTAGTCGGGGGTAGAGGTTGTCGCGACAGAGGGGCCTCGCAGTCCCGCACTGCTACCGACTGAATACCCGTTAGATACTGAGGCTGCCTGGGTTGGAGCTTGTCCTGACAATGTTGCTACTGATCCTGACTGCAGTGAACTTCCTTGTGACCAGCCAGCACGCGCCATCAGTAGGGCTTTTATCGTATCCGGTAACGCTGCTGTGGAAGACGTTGTAGCGCCAGCGCCAGAGGCAGATGTTGGGTTCTGCTGCAGGATGGCAGAGGACGCGGTTATGCCATTGCTGGCTCTGGCGAGCTGGAGCGCGGCGGTTAACTGCAACTGTTGCGCCATCGACTGTAACTGTGAGGCCAGCGAAGCATTCCCGGAGGCCTGAGAGGCAGGGTTGGTTGATGTCTGTGACGCCTGACCTTGTGGAAGTTTAATCTCTGTAATTACGACACTGGGAGGCGTTTGCTCGGTCACCCGCAATGATACTTCGGCGCCTACCGGTAAGGGATGCGAGCTCTGAAGGTTCAGCGACTTCCCTTGAGAGGTGACTGTGATCTGCCAGTTGTTTGGGCTTGAGGGGTTTCTGTCGCGTGAGCCGTTTTCTCTGCCGTTATTCTTCGCGCTATCAGTGACGTCAGCGCTCGTCTGGCGACCGGATGTTGGAGGTTCAGAAGTACGCCGACTCGCTGTCACTGTGGCTGAAAACTCGACGTCTGATTTCGCGGAAGGGCCCGACGAAGCAGCTGACGATGAGCGCGCAGAAGAAGCCCCTGACGTTTCGCTGCGTACAGCCTTTGTCAGCGCGCTCTGTATCAGGGGCATATCAGGTGTTTTCATAGTTCACCTTATCGGCGCAGATTGACAAATCTTTATTGCGCTGGCTCAGCGTTGTCGTTGGCTTTTTCGGTATAATGCGTGCGCCAGATTTATTGATGACTCGCTGGCGCTTCACTTATTTGGCCATAGTATGGCCCGGAAATCGAGGTTCTGATGACGCCACAGCAGGGCGCCCAGCAAACATTACTCAGCGCGAGCGAACTCTATTGCGAGCGTGATGACCGTGTCCTTTTCGAAGGGCTGTCGCTGAGTATCTCAGATGGTGAGCTGATCCAGCTGGCAGGTCCTAATGGTGCCGGTAAAACGACGTTACTGAGGTTGCTGGCCGGGCTGAACCGCGATTTCAATGGGCAACTGCTCTGGCACAATGCGCCTATGACGACGGTGTACTCTGAGTATGCCCATCACCGCTTGTATATGGGACATCTGTCCGCGGTAAAAAAATCCCTGACCGCACTCGAGAATCTACGTTGGTTGACCGCGCAGGATAAAGCATCGGAAGAGGAACTCTGGGACGCTCTCGAACAGGTCGCGTTGGCGGGTTACGAGCATACTCCCTGCCTGCAACTCTCGGCCGGTCAGCAACGCCGTGTTGCGCTCGCACGTTTAAAAGTCAGCAAGGCCCCACTCTGGATATTGGACGAACCTTTTACCGCTCTGGATAAGGACGGTGTTTCATGGCTTGAGCGCGAACTGCAGTCTCACGTATCGAACGGTGGTGCTGTGATCATCACCAGCCATCACGCGCTTGAAGGTATTCCGGGATTACGCCGGATAGAGCTCGGAGGTGTCGCATGAGCCTGGTTCGGGCTACGGTTCGTCGAGACCTCTTGCTGGCTGCCAGAAACCCTGGTGAGTGGGCAAACCCGCTGATGTTTTTCCTGATGGTCGCGGCTTTGTTTCCGATGGCGGTCGACCCGAATCCTGAGTTTCTCTCAAAAATCGCGGGCGGCGTGATCTGGGTAGCCGCCTTGTTGGCGACGCTGTTGTCGTTAGACTCCCTGTATCGTGCCGATGTTGAAGACGGTTCACTGGAGCAATGGCTGGCATCGGGTGAATCTCTGTATGCGATGTCGCTTGGAAAAGCCTTGGTGCACTGGTGCATCAGCGGCCTGCCTCTGACTCTGATGTCGCCCTTATTAGGTGTGATGCTGCATCTGCCGGAACACGCCTATTTCGCTTTATTTATCAGCCTGGCCGTGGGGACCCCAGTTCTGAGTCTGCTGGGCGCCGTCGGGGCCGCGCTGACTGCCAGTCTGAGAAGCGGCGGTCTGTTATTGACGCTGTTGATTCTGCCTCTGTACGTCCCTGTGCTGATCTTTGCAGCCAGTGCGGTTTATCACGCCGGGATCGGAATGGCTTACAATGGCCAGGTTGCTATGTTGGGGGCCATGTTAGCGCTGGCTCTCGCATTAACCCCTTTTGCTGCTGGTGCAGCCTTAAAACTGAATTTATCGCGGTAACTGAATATGTGGCAGTGGCTTGTACGACTCTATCATCGACTCGGATCACCTAAGTGGTTCTATGAAATGACCGAGCGCTGGATCTTCTGGCTAGCGTTAGCGGCAGGTGGCTCGGCGATTGTCGGTCTGGTGCTTGGTTTGTTGTACGCGCCTGCAGATTATCAGCAAGGCGATAGCTTCAGAATTATCTACATCCATGTACCTGCGGCTCTGTTGGCTCAGAGTGCCTATATGATGATGGCGGTTGCCGGTGCTGTGTACCTGATCTGGCGTATGAAAATGGCCGCCTGGGTGGCGAAGGTGATTGCGCCTGTCGGTGCGGCATTCTGCCTGATCGCGCTGCTGACGGGGGCTATCTGGGGTAAACCGACCTGGGGCACCTGGTGGGTCTGGGATGCGCGCCTGACGTCTATGTTGATGCTGTTGTTTCTTTATTTCGGCGTAATGGCGCTGCAGCAGGCGATGGAGTCAGAGGAAGCATCGTACAAGGCGGGGGCTATTCTCGCGCTGGTCGGTCTGGTGAATATTCCGATCATTAAGTATTCGGTGGAGTGGTGGAATACGCTGCATCAGCCAGCCACTCTCAAGTTGACCGAGAAACCGTCCATGCACCCGGATATGCTCTGGCCACTGCTGATCATGATTGTCAGTACTTATCTGTTTTTCGCACTGGTCGTCATTTTGCGTACACGTAACGAAATCCTCTGGCATGAGCGTAAACGCCAGTGGGTTCGAAAGATTCTGGAGTCCTGATGGAATTTTCTTCGTTAGCTGAATTTATTGCGATGGGAAAACACGGTTTTTATGTCTGGCTTTCGTACGGACTGACCGCCGTGATCATCGCCTTTGTTGTGATGCAGCCGATTCTGCATCGCCGTCGTTTATTGAAAGAGCAGGCCCAGCGTCTGCGTCGGGAGAAGCGTAATGCACCCTCAGCGTAAAAAACGTCTGCATCTGATTCTGTTTCTGGTTCTGGCTGTAGCATCTGCGGTCGGACTAGCCATGTACTCACTGTCACAGAATATCAACCTGTTTCAGACGCCGACACAGATTGCTAACGGCGAAGTGCCACCGGGCCGCACGATTCGTGCGGGTGGTCTGGTCGTTGAAGGAAGCGTTGAACGCGATCAGCAGGGGCTTGGGGTTACCTTCCGTGTGACCGATGGTCAGTCTGAAGTGCCTGTTTTCTATGACGGTATCCTGCCGGACCTGTTTCGTGAAGGTCAGGGGATTGTGGCCTTGGGTGAAGTGAACACAGAAGGACTGTTTGTTGCTTCAGAGGTTCTGGCGAAACACGATGAAAATTACATGCCGCCTGAAGTTCAGGCAGCGCTGGAGCAGGCCCATCAGGACGGTAAAGCCCAGATGGAAGCAGCGGCCAAGGAGGCAAGCTACTGATGCTGAATACCGCAATGCTTCATCTGCCGGAGATCGGGCAGTTTGCACTGATACTGGCCTTCATTATGGCCGTCCTGCAGGTCATCATTCCGCTCTTCGGTGTAAACCGCGGGCAGCTCTGGTTGATGGGCTATGCGCGCCCATTGGCCGTGGGTCAGGCGCTGTTTCTGGTGATCAGTCTGGTATTGCTGGCGACCAGTTTCGTGATGGATGATTTTTCGGTTGCTTACGTGGCCGCTAACAGCAACAGCCTGCTGCCGACACCTTATAAAATAAGTGCTGTCTGGGGGGCTCACGAGGGCTCGCTGCTGCTATGGGTCACTATGCTGGGTCTGTGGGGCGTAGCCGTTGCTTTACTCAGCCGCTCACTGCCATTGGATATGGTTGCGCGTGTGCTGTCGATCATGGGGATGGTATCGGTTGGTTTTATCCTGTTTACCCTGGAAACCTCAAACCCTTTTGCTCGTATTCTGCCAAGCCCGCCGCAGGACGGTGCTGACCTCAATCCGCTGCTGCAGGATTTTGGTCTGATCGTACACCCTCCAACACTTTATATGGGCTATGTGGGTCTGTCGGTTGCGTTCGCTTTCGCACTCGCAGCACTTATGAGCGGCCGCCTTGATGCTGCCTGGGCACGCTGGTCACGCCCATGGACCACGGCTGCCTGGATCTTTCTGACCGTCGGTATTGCTCTGGGAAGCTGGTGGGCGTACTACGAACTCGGCTGGGGCGGCTGGTGGTTCTGGGACCCGGTAGAGAATGCATCGCTTATGCCCTGGCTGGTAGCAACGGCGTTACTGCACTCTCTTGCTGTGACAGAAAAGCGTGGTCTGTTTAAAAGCTGGACGGTGCTGCTTGCGATTTTTGCCTTCTCTCTGAGTCTGTTGGGGACTTTTCTGGTGCGTTCTGGCGTTCTTACGTCGGTGCATGCATTCGCATCCGACCCGGAGCGGGGCGTATTCATTCTTGCCTTGTTAGGGATATGTGTTGGCGGCTCCTTGCTGCTTTACGCGCTCAAGGCGCCGACCGTCGCCTCGGTGGGGCGGTATGACGTTGTCTCGCGGGAGACCGCACTGCTGGTCAACAACCTGTTGCTGGTGGTGATGGCTCTGGCGGTACTGACCGGCACACTGTACCCGCTGGTGTACGATTTTATGGGGCTGGGTAAGCTGTCGGTAGGCGCGGCCTGGTTCAATACCATGTTTGTTCCTTTGACCGTGGCGCTGGCGCTATTGATGGGCGTGGGTGCTATGACCCGCTGGAAGTCCGATCGTGTCAGTCGACTCGGCGGCCAGCTTTGGATCGCAGGCGTTCTGGCCATCGTGTTCGCGATTGTTGTGGCGCTGCTGCTGTCTGAGGCTGTGAACGGCAGTGTGGTTCTTGGGCTGGGTATCTCTTTCTGGCTGATCTTTGCAACCTGTGCCGATGTGTGGAAAAAATCGAGAGGCCGTTTAGGCAAAATACCTTCACTCGGTGTGAGTTATCTGGGCATGGTGATCGCTCACGTGGGTGTTGCTGTGACGATTATCGGCGTCACTATGGTGTCCAATTACAGCATCGATAAATCGGTGCGCATGGTACCGGGGCAGGTAGAAACTCTGGGTGATTATCAGTTCGAATTTACTGAAGCCGGAACGATAGATGGGCCTAACTACACATCGCAAGCGACGCGTTTCAACCTCTATAAAGAAGGTAAGAATATTGAAGTGCTGACTGCGGAAAAGCGCCGTTATCACGCCCGAGGCAGCGTTATGACCGAGGCTGCGATAGACGTCACTCTGTTCCGTGATGTTTACATCTCTATGGGTGAAGCCCTGGAAGGTGACGCCTGGGGGATGCGTCTACAGGTTAAACCTTACATGCGTTGGGTATGGCTGGGCGCTATCTTTATGTCGCTCGGTGGCTTTATGGCCGTGCTGGATAAGCGTTACCGCCGTCGTCAGAAAAAGGAGAAGCTGGCATGAACCGTCTGCTGCTATTTATCCCGCTGGTCATCTTCGCTCTGATGGGGTTGGTCTTCTGGGTTGGCCTGGGTATCGAAGATAAAACCAGTCTGCCGTCACCGCTTATCGGTAAGCCATTTCCGGAATTCGAGCTGGGTGTCGTCGAAGACGGCAGAACCCTGACAACGAAAGATCTGCAGGGGCAACCGGCCCTGGTGAATGTGTGGGCAACCTGGTGCCCGACATGCAAAGCCGAGCACGCCTTTCTGAATGAGCTGGCAGAGCAGGGCATCCGCATCATCGGAATTAATTACAAGGATGATGTGATGAAAGCACGGGACTGGCTCAAGGCTTACGGCAATCCCTATGCATACAACCTGTCTGATCCTCAGGGAAAGCTTGGCCTCGAGCTGGGCGTGTATGGCGCTCCTGAAACCTTTCTGATTGATTCAGAAGGCATTATCCGCGGTAAGCACATTGGCGACCTGAACCCTGTGGTCTGGGAATCTCTGGGTAAACAATTCGGAGAGATGCAATGAAACACTGTCTTTGGTTGTTGTGCCTGATTGCATTGCCTTCATGGTCGGTGATTGATGGGCACAAGTATCTGTTTCAGGACCCGGAAGATGCAGCACGGTTTGAGCAGCTTGCAGAAGAT
The DNA here is from genome assembly GCF_002297765.1 of Thalassolituus sp. UBA675. Classification (NCBI taxonomy): domain Bacteria; kingdom Pseudomonadati; phylum Pseudomonadota; class Gammaproteobacteria; order Oceanospirillales; family Oceanospirillaceae; genus Thalassolituus; species Thalassolituus sp. UBA675. The sequence goes on along the minus strand of NZ_DBNJ01000024.1, from coordinate 87,545 downwards.
CTGCGTTGCCCTAAGTGTCAGAACCAGAACCTGGCCGATTCCAATGCGCCGGTCGCTGCGGATCTCCGGGACAAGGTGTATGAGCTGATGCAGGAAGGTAAGTCTGACGATGAAGTCGTGACTTATCTGGTTGATCGCTACGGTGATTTCGTTCGTTATAAGCCACCATTCCGGTTGGATACTCTGCTGTTGTGGGGAGGCCCTGCGCTTCTTTTGCTCTCCGGAATTCTGCTGCTGGCGCTGTTGCGACGTCAGCAGGCTCAGCCCGTTGCCGAGTTGTCTGCGGAAGAGCGGGCCCGCCTCGAAGCGTTGAAATCCAGTCTCGATGAGGAAAACAAATGATTACTGGTCTGATCGGCCTGTTGGTTGTACTTCTGCTGGTGCTGTTATACCCAGCCATTCGAAATGCTCAGGCTGAAGCGGCAACCCCCGGTAAACTACAGGCTCAGGAAAACCTGAGACTCTATAAAGAGCGGGTAGCTGACGTCGAGGCGATGGACATCAGTGAAGACGACCGTAAGGCTATGATGCTTGAGCTGGACCGGGAGCTGCTGGCTGCTGCGGACAAAGCGGCAGGATTTCACACCGGGCCGGGTAAGGCTGCGCGTTTTGCCTTCACATCATTTCTGATTCTTCTGTCTCTTGCGGCGACCTACTCACTGTACATGAGCTGGGGGGCTGGCAACGAAGTCCGGGCGACACAGCTACTGGAATACTCGGCAACGTCAGAGCTATCTGAAACCGAATACAAAGAATTGGAGAAGCGACTTGATTCTGCCGGTGCTCGTGACCCCGAGAATCTGGAGTGGGCGTTTCTGAGAGGGCGGCTACTGGAAGCAGAAGCACGTTTTGCCGAAGCGGCAGAAGCCTACGAAAATCTGCTGACCAAGCTTCCGGATGAACAGGTGCAGGACCGGGCGGCCATCATGACGTCAATGGTTCAGGCGCGCTTCTTCTCGACTGGGCAGCAGGCTACGGATGAGCTCTACAATACCCTGAAAGAAGCGCTGGCACTGGCGCCAGGGCAGCGTAAACCGCTGGGTTTAGCCGGGATCATGGCTTATGAGCTGGGTAATTATCAGCAAGCCATCGAACACTGGAAGGCTCTCTGGATACAGTTGCCGGAAGGCAGTATGGAAGCCCGAACCATTGCTAATGGTATTGGTCGCGCTGCTGAAGTCTTGGAAGAGCAGGGCACTCGTGTTGACCTGAGCTGGATGGTCCCTGCGCGAGTTGAAGTGTCCGTTGCGCTGGCAGACGACGTTCGTCAGCAGGTGCCAGTCAATGCGACCGTATTTGTTCTGGCGCGTAAGCTGGATGGGCCGCCGATGCCACTCGCAGTTCAGCGTCTTGTGGTTTCCCAGTTGCCGACCACGGTCGTGCTGGATAACTCGATGGCGATGGCAGCAGGCGCCAGTATTGGTGACGTTGATGAGGTGACCATTACTGCCCGAGTTTCTCTATCCGGCCAGCCAATGGCTCAGGCGGGAGACTGGCAGGGGCAGGTCTTTAATGTTCCGACCAGAGGCTCTGAGGCCATTCAGGTGACTATCTCAGAGCAGGTCAGCGGCGAATAACAAAGCCACAAAGCCAGATAGAACAAGCAAAGATCATTACCAGCGCGCGTAATGGTCTTCGGCCAGTCCCCAGAGATTGTCGATATGGATGGTCTCGTGGGGAAGGTCGATCTCACCGCTGTATCTGCCCAGGTACTGGCGGAAGTTACTGGCGGCGATGAGGGCGTTCGTGTGATCGTGATAATTCACTACCGGATCGAAGTGGAGACGTACGCTGTTGTCGTGTGATGTGACTGACCAGCCAGAGTCTGTATCTTCTCGGTTAAACTGAAAATGGACGCCGGGCATGACCGTCGGTACCCCATCTATCCATAGCGTATTTTCACTGAAGCCAGTTTCGTTCACGCCAGCAGACAGGTTCAGCCCGATCTTACGTTGATCGTTCAGGCGCCCGGAAATACTGGCCCAGTTCCAGCTGGTTTCATGGCGCATGTAGCCACCTGTCCAGTCGACACCGGCCAGTGCCCGAAGTGATTCGAGATTATAGGTGCGACCTTGCCACTGCACTTCACCCTGACACACCCGAGCATTGCTTTTCTGGGTATATGTCCAGCCACTGAAGCCGGTGCGGGTACAGACCGACATCGGGAGGTAATGCGTGCTCTCATCGATACTGGCCCGAATACTGGTGCCATCGGCCATACTGACGCGCACCTGTCGCACGCCGGGTCGGTTACTGGCTTTTATGGTCAGTCGGTTGCGGCCTTTTACGAAGCTGACGATGTCCTGATTAGGTTGCTGCCCGAAACGAAGTCCACGACGGAAGGGGCGCGTGAACCGATATTCTTTCCAGCGTTCTGCTGACTGATCATACAAATACAGAAAGGCATGACTGGCGAAACGAAGGCGCACAATAGCCAGACCGATGAACAAAGGATCTGCAGAAATAGAAACAAACTGGAACTGATTAAAGTGCTGGTCGCGCTTTTTCGGCAGGATTGGCTTTCCCATCGGGGTGCGCAGCTTGTAGTCGCGAAAATTTATATCGCTGACAGGGGTGTCAAAGCGCCCAAAAAGAGGTTGTCCATGTTCATCAATCAGGCGGTCACGCGGCGTCATCATCTTTCCTGTAGCTGTTTACGCATGCGGCTATTAAAACAGAAAAGATGGCCTGATTAGAGGTGTCTTATGAGACCTGCGTCACACCCATTGAAGTCCCTGACGGGTGTGAGGCGTATTAACGGAAGGCGGCGCGCATGGCTGCCAGAGAATCCTGGTCGGCTTTGAAGCGCAGTTTCAGGTAGACACCCTGTGCGGTGAAGTTCGCGGCAGAGAAGTCGCTGTCGATGAAGCCCGTGAAGTTATAGCCCACGCCAACCCAGGTGTTAGTGGCTGGAATAAAGCCAACGGAGAGGCCTGCGCCGTGGCTTACCTGGCCTGCTTCGTAGGCGTGTAGACGGCGACCATGGGCACCGACATCCCAGCGGTCTGTCAGGTGGTGGCGCCATTCTGCGGCCATGAAATCGGTGGTCGAGGCGTAATTATCGCCATCGTATTGGTTAAGAACACGCTTGATGCCATATTGCCCAGCGAGCTGATCGCGGCCGGTAATCATCCAGTTCAGGTGCGCATTGTTAATCAGTTTGCGGGTACGGTCAGGGGCACCGATACCGCCGATGGTGTCCTGAACCCAGCGCGTCTGCCACAGCAATGCATACGGGTTTACGCGAGGGCGCAGGGCCAGATCAAAACGCAGGTCGAGTTGGTTTGCGTAGTACTCAGTGCCTGATTCATTGAACCAGTCGACGCTGCCGCCCGCCGCCAGCGCATCGTTCAGCGGATGATACAGATTACTGCGTGCTACCCACTTATCGAGGGTCGTGCCGTTGCGGTATTCGAGGCGGTTGTTCCACTGCCACTGCTCGGTTCTGAACGCCGAGCCTGCGTGGACTGCGTGGAAGTTTTCTGTGGTGGCATCTTCCACCGGCACGCTGTTCTCAAGGTCTTTGGATTGCTCAAAGCCAGCGCTCAGGCTCCAATTATCGTTGAGTAGGAAGTCCTGAGTTAAGCCAGATACAGCAAAGAGACGGTAGTTATCATCGACTTCAACCTGTTCAATGCTTTGTTCTGCGCGTGCGCCGGCCCAAGGCGTCGCGCGAATACCCATAATAGAACGCTCCGGCGCATCATCGCTGAACCCGGTTTCGTGCTCGGCGAAAATACTGTAATTGCGTGAAATCTGGTAATCAGCGCCAAGCAGCATACGATCGTAAGCATCTGAGCGTTCAGAGATATTTGTCAGAAGCTGGCTGCTCAGGGTCAGTCTATTATTCAGGACGCGCTGGCTATAGCCCAGGCTCAGCTGATCGGTATACAAGGTGTTATCCAGACTCTCCTGCTGAGCTGCAATCAAGCCCAAAGAAACCTGTTGGTTGTCGCTCAGGCGGTGAATCCAGTCGGTCTGAGCCTGATAGCTATCGAAGCCTGTGGTCAGACCCAGACGGTGGAAGGTCATGACCTGCAGGCGGTTATCATCATTGATGTACCAGTTACCTTCGATACCTTCTTTGCGGAAGTCATTTTCGCCGACGGATGTCTGGTCCAGACCAAAGCCATCTTCCTGTTCGCGGATATACGCACGGGCATCAAATTTATCGTCGCGGTGAGAGACTTCAACCAGATGAGCGTTCGCAGTATCAGTGTTACCGGAAACCACTTCTTCAGATTGAGCAATCTCGGCTTTGACTTCGGTTTTACCGAGTTTGAGCGTCGCGTCAGCAGCGCGCAGATGACGGTCGTCTCCGCTCTGGTTCTGCGTAATCGTCGTCACGCCGGCACGAACCTTATCGTCAAGCAGCTTTACGCCTGCGCGACCACCGGCGATGTAGCCCAGGTCTCCGTCTGATTCGACTTCGTATTCGACAACGATGTACTGAGGGTTAAAGCTGTCATCGGTGCTGGCGACTGGCCCTTTGAAGTAGAGCGTGCCGTCAGAGTAATCGATTACGTAATCGACGTTACGGGTCAGGGTGGTGGTCGACAGAATGTTCTCACTGCGGTAACGGTCACGGACGATCAGGCGAACCTGCTCGCTGTTGAGTACCAGCTGCTGATTTTTCAGGCGATACAGACCAGAAGTACCATCCCCCTGAATCTCCTCACGCATAAAGCCCTGATCCGTCTGGCTGACGAAACCGGAGAATTCAGCAATGTCGCCCTGATACACGGTCTGGATACCGGTCAGTTTACGACTGTAGCGGCCAAGCTCCGTGACGGTCAGGTTGGTGTCGATATCACCAAATACTGTGTAGAAACGCTCTTTTTCAACCCGGACATACAGTTTACGGGCTGAGCTGGCATCGAGTTGCTGCTGGCTGGCGTCACCGTAGAGGGTGTAATACCGGTCTGGCTCAATGAGGCGCGCGAAAGGCTCGGCGTCTTCTTTGCCCGAGTCGTACGCTGCAGTGACCAGCCACTCGCCCAGAACCTGACCCTGAGCGAAGAAGGCCAGACGCCCGTCGTGGTAAATGTTGTCATCAACCCCGGCGGCTTTCATTGAGTCACTGTTGCCACCATTGGCGTTATAGCCGACGGCCAGATCACCCAGACCCACAAAGATCCATTCACGTTCTTTTGGCTTCAGCCAGGCGCGGATTTCGTCGGTCTGACCATTGCTGTGCTTGAAGCGCATGACCACCTCTCCCGAGCGGAAAGTCGGGGCCAGACGAATATGTGCAATACCATCCTGACCAACCTGATAGGCAGGTTTCTGCATGTCGGTCAGCGGACTGATCTCTTGTTCGCGTTGTTCACTATAGAGAGTGTATGGCTCAAGGATTTCGACCTGACCCTGAACGTTAGCGCGAATCGGGAAGCCTTCTTTGTCAGTCAGGCGCACGGCTACGACAGGTGGATTAATACCGTCGGCGACCAGCATGCTTTCGTCTTTTATAAACTCGGCCTTGGCTGGCGCTTCGGCAAAGTGCACGGTTTTCTTGATACGTTTGACGACACGACCGGCCGTATCCATCACTGTCACTTCGAAATGGTTAGGGCCAGACATCAGGTCAACACCACGCCATTGGCTGATCACCAGATCGCGGGTTTTACTACTGGTGTTGCCGTCGAAGTTCAGGGCACTCACAGGTTTACCGTTCAACGTCAGTGTGGCGCGTTGTTTCTTGGAATGAGATACCGCAATCTTGGTTGAGCTGATTGATGGGCTGCGATCCAGAGGTGGCCAGATCCACTGAGCTTCATCCGGCGCGGTACGGAACCAGTTTTCGTCATATTCAGGGATGGCCATTTCGGATGGCAGGCGTGCTGGATTACCTGCTGCTGTGGCTAATAGGCCGGTAAGTCCGGGAATCAGGGATTGTACTTTAGCGACCTGAACATCACTGCCAGCACTCGCCAGATCAACCACTGCATCAGCGTTGAGGACTTTCACTTCAACACGTCGGTTCTGTGCGCGGCCTTCGGCGGTTCGGTTTGAAGCAACAGGTTCAGAAGGCCCTCGCCCCTCAGCGATGATTTGTGAGCGTGGAATACCCAGTTCATTGGCGAGGAAATCCGCGACCGAGTCAGCACGCGCTTCAGACAGCACCTGGTTATTGGCAAAGATATGCTGCACGCGGCTGGAAATCCGTGAGCTGTCGGTGTGGCCAATCACTTTGAGTTCGAGGTTGCCGAGACCATCCAGTGCTTCAATCACATTCACCAGGTTCAGCTTATCTTCTTCCGTCAGAATGTCTGAGAAGTTGGCAAACTTTGGCGGTACGACAGGTTTCACGTTTTCTTCTTTCGGCGGCAGCACCAGCTTGATTGAGGTGCTGACCGGCTGAATCTGTTGCGGAGACTGAGCATCTGCCTGGAAGCGGGTGACCGCACGAGTGATGAGTTCACCCATGGGAGCGCGGTCACTGATGTACGCATTGAACTCAATGACGTTCTGCCATTCTTCAGGTTTGTCGTTCAGACGGTAAACGAGAGTACCGTAAGTGACCGTCGGGTCTTCAATCGCCCGGCCATCCAGTGTGCTTGAGCCAGTTTCGTATACAAGGCCCTCTGGTAGCGAAATCATGCCTGTCACATTCTGCAGGGGCAGGCCGTTGCCATCCAGTGTAAAGCGGTAACGTACCTTATGGTCAACCGGTGATGCGTATGGACGCTCGTTTATTTCTTCCGCTGTGAATGGCAGCAGAGCGTGGTCAAGTTGTTGGCGAATTTCGCCGACTTCCGGTTCGCGCATCTTCAGGAAGAAATCAACGCGCCAGAAGCTACCCGGCTGCACATCAACGAACTGGCTGTAGCTGCGACCAGCGTGGAAGCCGCGCTGCGGACACTCCATCAGTTCCATGTATGGCGGGATGGTGGCCGTGTCCATCTGCACAACGTGGGTGCCCGGAGTGACGTCTTCGATGTGCCATTCGCCATTTTCATCTGACACGACATAGGTGCCGTCTTCCATAAACAGGCGGATATCCGGGACACCGTCGACCGAGGCCTGGTTGCCTTCACAATCATCAAGGTAAATACGACCGAACAGGCGGGCCGTATCTTTGAAGAATTCATCGCGGATAATGACCTTAGCGCTGGCATCGTTTGCGACCAGTACATCGTCGTTCAGAGATACCCGGTTGACCACTTCACCTTTCGCCAGTGCTGTGACCTGCGCAACATAGGTCAGTTGCAGTCGCTCGAAGGCCTGGATGGTGGCAATGGGCAGGGTCAGGGTGCGACCGTCACGACTGAGGTCGAAGTCGACTTTCTCGTTGTTCAGGCGGGCAGAGCCTTCCATGTAGCGAAGACCGGCGGGCAGCTGGTCGACAAGAGTGACGTCGCTAGCATCAACTTCGTTGTTAACGAGGTTAATGGTGAACTTGAGGCTGTCGCCAATGCCGGCTTCATTGTAATCAGACTGCTTGCTCAGCAGCAGGCTGTTATCCAGCGGGTCAGCACCGATATCTGTGCGGAATACCTGATTGTTAACGCTGAACGTTTCGCCGCGCGAAATGCCTGTGACATCAAACGGGCCGTTGAGCGTATCGCGCAGGGTCTCGTCATCAATTTCCGAAGGCACCCGGAAGGTGGCCGGGCCTTCGATTTCAAGGAAGTAGTTACCGTCTTCAACGTACGGGAACCAGAACTGACCGGCAGCAAACTCGGGTTTCACCGCAGTGGCCTGTACACTGCCAGCCTGCATTCTACTGGCCTGAAGATTACCCGCCGGACCGCTGACAACCGTAACAGGGTAGGGCGTTACACCGTCTTCGTAGAATACCTTGTCAGTTGCTGGTAGTCCGGTATCTGCATTCATCAGAGTTACGCTGACACCGTTCACCGGGCTGCCATCGCTGGAGCTGAATACTCGGGACACCGGATTAAACAGAGTCTGAGCAGCAACGCTGTCGGCAGGGTCGGTCGGGTCGGTATAGCTTACCGAAAGCTCTGTGCCTGTCTTCACCGAAATAATACCGTCGTAGGGCTGTGTGCCCTGATTGGTATCCTGGCTCGGCAGGACGGCAGCGAAAATACCTGTATTATCGCCGGTTTCAAAAAGGGTCAGTTGTTCGGTATCACTGCCGCCTGGTGTTGTGATAGTCACAACTATGGTGTCCGGACGGGCGGGATTCAGGTTCTTGTCCTGATCTTCAACAATGATGATGACCGGCTCACCTGCACGGTAACCGAATTCATCATCCGAAATATTTACGGTGGCCGGGAAGTTAATGGTGTTGCCATTTTCATCTTCAAAGCCGGTATACGGAGTAAAGTTACCCTGCCCATCGCCATAGTCGGTGCCATTGAGAGTTAATGGCGTGCCGTCGTCATCAATATGAGCAAGACGGATATTGGCTGGGGTAGGAACCACAGGACCCGGATTTACTTCCTGAGTCGTCAGGCTGGCCGAGTCACTGCGGGTAAAGCTTTCTGCGTTGACAGAATAGGTCGCGATAACCGTGTTAGTGATCTCTGTTCCGGTTGGCGTCACTGCCGCCTGCGCGGAGTGTGCCAGCAACACAGACAACAGGACGCCCAGAGCGTGCTTGGCGCTCCGGTGCAGTCGGGTTGTCAGTGTCGGGAACAGAGATCTCATTAACATTTTCTGTCAGTTAACCTGGTTAACCATCGTTTCAGTCAATCGTTACCTGGAAGGTAATGACGTTGGTTTCCTGATTCGCAGGGTCAGCATCGCCATCGACGGTGCCCAGATTCACGGTGACTGTGTCGGTACCAGCGTCGTAGCTTGCAATTGCCGCATCGACAGCAACCGGGGTCGTTGCACCGTCCATTGCGACCAGCAGGCTGTCTGCTACGTAGGTGGTATCAGCAGGAATCGCATCGGTAACGACCACATTGGTCGCATCCGCGGTACCTGTGTTTGTCAGAGTGATGGTGTACTCAACTACAGCGCCAGGAATGGCTTTTGGATTATCCGTGCCGTTCAGAGGATCACTGATGATTGCCGATGTTTTGGTCAGGTTGCCCAGCCCCTCAAGGTTCGGGAATACCAGAAGCAGCACATCGGTGAGTATTTCCTGGTTGTCAGCGTCGGTGTCGGCGTAGACCACTTCGATGCTGGTCGCACCGTTGGCGATCGCTGCGTCGTCTTCAGAACCGTTGGTCGGATCGTTGTCGCCAGTATCCAGCTGATATGTCGTTCCGTCGATGGTTGAAGCGACACCGTTGACCGTGACTGTGGTCAGAGCGACATCTTTGTCTGCGCCATCGATTTCCGCCTTCGGTACTGTGATAAATACAGTAATTGTCTCGTCGGCTAGCACTTCTGCCGTCGGGCCGGTGAGCAGGGTATCGGCGGCGTCAAGGACTCCGGGTGTTCCATTTACAGGATCATCAACGTAGTAACTGTATGTCGTACCGGTATCGATGTTATCCGTGTAAGTGGTGCCATTAACGTCAAGAGTCGTGCCTGTTTCGTTGCCAGCAGCCACAGTGAACGACGTTGGCGAGTTACCATCGTTGGTAATCTGAACCGCAGCAATGGTTACGTTGTCAGCCTCAAGAGAGGTCTGATTGGGTTCTGTGGTCAGCAGACGCGTCAGGGCATAGTCGACTTTGATGTCGACGTTGAAAACGTCCTGAGCCTCAACAGCATCCTGATCTACTCCATTTATCTGGTAGTTCAGAATGGCCGTGTTAGTGACCTCGGTCCCGGCAGCAGTTCCGGCGGCGTGAACCTGAAACGACATTGTACTGAGTGTTGCCAGTACAACGGGGCTGATCAGTTTTACGTGCTTATTCATATTTCACCTCCAGCCTGGGATTACTTAACCCGGACCTGAAATTCGACAAAGCCAGTTGCAGACGGCGCTAAAGGCGCATCAACAATCCAGCGAATACTTTGGATATCTTTCGCACCGGCAGGGCGGATTTCGCCGTTTTCCAATACGTTCAGCTCACTCACAGGAGCAAACTGAGAACCATCCACCGACAGGGTGATGGAGGTACCTGCGCCGTTGGCACTGTTCATGATGTAAACAGTGTTTTCCGGCACAGGGTTCTTGATGGTGACGCCACTGACCGGCTCGCTTCCGGTGTTGACGTACGTGATGCGGTAGCCGACTTTGTCGCCAGGAGCGATTTTGTCGGCTTCCAGCCACTCTTCAGCCACGCTTCCGTCGTCCTGGGTAGCCATCACCACCTTATAGGGCTGTGATTCCAGGCTGACTGTGGCAAATGCCGACAAAGGCAGGAGCAGGAGTAATGTGGTCAGTAAGCGCATATGTCACCTCAATATCAGTTGATTTCAGCCTGAAGGCGGATTTCTACCGTTGTGTTTTCAGTCAGAGTGCCCAGGGTTACTGACACGTCAGAACCTGCAACGTCGACTTCGTCGTCACCGGCAAGGTCAGTTTTTGCTGCACCGTCGATCGTTACGGAATCGGCTACCAGCGTCATAGACAGTGGAATGGAGTCAGCCACGACCAGGTTGTTAACGTCGCCGTTTACCGCAGTTGCAGTAATCAGGTAAGTAACGATGGTGCCTGGGATGTCAGTCGTGCCACCGAATGGGTCAACGCGGCTCTCAATAGATTTATCCAGATCGATGTAGGCATCAGTGATCAGAGTGCCAACCACGAAGGTACCTGTGTCTGTATCGGTAACCGCAGTACCAACCACAGCGCCTGCTGGAGTGTTGGTGCCCTGACCTGGCAGCAGAGTACCCGGAGCAGCGGTTGCAGCGCCCGGCGTTGCTGATGTCGCAGTCAGTTCAAGTTCAGCTTGCTGGCCAGTCGCCGCAGTACCTGGGATGTTACCCACGATAAATACGGTGGCTGACTCGTCAGCGTCCAGTACCAGGTCAGCAGTGACTACCTGATCGCCAGTGTTGAACACGCCGTCGTTGTTGCTGTCGAGGTAAACAGTCACGCTTTCAGCGTCAAAGTCATCACCAGCCAGGTTGGCTGCTGTCAGGGTGAAGGCTTCGGTACCGTTACCTGTGTTGGTGACGGTAAACTCCAGCACCTGATTCGCACCGCCCGGCTGAGTTTCTACCGGTACTGTGTTTTCGGCTGTGACGTTAACGTTAATCAGCTCGGCAACAGTGATATCTGGTGCTGTTGCTGATGTGCTGCCAGGGTTGCCCGTTGCCGGGTCATCAAAGGTAGCGGTTGCGGTGTTGGTAATGATTGAACCTGCATCTGTACCTGCAGCCCAGGTTGCCGTAGAGGCAGCCAGGCCCGCAGTCAGCAGGGCGATTTTACTGATGGTCTTCATAGGGATCTCCTTAGTTGACCTTTACTTGATAAAAAATGCTGAATTCAGGACTGCCGTCTTCGTCCGTACCCGGCATAGAGCCTCCGAGACGGATTCGGATATCTGTTATCAGCGGATCGAAACCTTCGGCATCCGGCGTTGGCTGGTAGTCAAACGTCGTGCCGTTGTTGTTTGAGAACTCGATGTCGTCTGCAGTCGATGTCAGGTTTTCAAAATTCAGGGTCAGGGTGCTGGCGGTCGCGCCTTCTGTCAGAGTGATGGGGCTGACACTGGCGTCAGTACCAACGAAGAAAGCCGTGTCAGCCGGTAAGCTGTCAGTAATGGTGACTGTATCTGTGTCGGCGGTACCCTCACCTGTGTTAGTCACCGCCAGTTCATACTCAATCAGAGCGCCTGGAATGGCCTTAGGGTTGGCACTGCCGTTAATCGGGTCACTGGTTACCTGAAGCGATTTATTCATGGTCAGCTGCGCCGGTTGAAGCAGAGGGACGGTTACCGTCCGTACGTTAAATACGGTGCCTTCGTAGCCTTCATCAGCCCTGACGGTGAACAACCAGTCGCCGCTCTGAGCGTCGGATGCTGTGGTGTAGGGGTACTCAACTGTCACGGTTGATGGCGTGGTATTCACCGAGGACATCACAGCCAGGCTGACGGGAACCTCACCACTGGCAGCATTAATGGTCAGGCGGGTATTCGTAACGTCGTAGGCTCCAAAGGGGTCAGTGACATCTGCACGGACAAAATATGCGGTTCCAGGATTGATTGAACTGACAGGGCTGCCATCTGGGTAGGCCTGATCGTATAGCTCAACAAGATCGACACTGATCACTGTGTTAGAGGTCAGTGCCACCAATGAAATAACGCCATTATCAGAGCTGTAGACCCTGAGGTTGCGGTACTGAGGGAAGTCTGCAGAACCGCCAACCCGGCTCTGGGTGACAGCCAGACGCAGGGCATCCCCAGCGAGTAAAGGCTGGTTGCTGGAGACGGCCATATCAAACTGGAAGGTCCGCACAGAATCACTTGAGACAGTATTCGCTGCCGTCAGCAGACTCACCTGTTGGGTATCTGACGCAATGGTTGTTGAAGACCCGTTGCTTACTCTGATCAGAGAGACGGTTACGTTGTGCTGATATTCGTTGTTATTGCCCTGGCCTGCCGTCAGGTTGTTCTCGAGGCGCAATGTCACCGGAATAGGGCTGGAGTAATCCAGTTCCACATCGGTCTGGAGTGCCGGAGTCAGGGTCCATTGAACCGTCTGCTGATCATTCACTACCTGAAAACCGCCTGACGTATCGGCAATCCGGGTCAGGGTACTGTCGGGTTGCAGGTACAGGGGCTTATTACCGCTGTTGCCGAGGGCATTGTTGATAGTGACTGTGGGCGAGGTCATCGGATAATTGACCGCCGGATTACCCACAGTCGCGACGTTGGTAATGGTCTCACCGTCTTGCGCCCCGGCGGAAATAACAGCGTCAACGACAACATTCACTGTTGCCCCGGCAGGAATCGTCAGGTTACTGATCTCGACGATGCCAGTGCTATTGTCACCAGCAGGTGCAGGCTGACTGTTATTGATTGAACCACCTGGACGGCTGAACACACTGAATGAGGATATCAGCGCTGGCATCGGGTCGGTCAGAGTCACAGCGGTCGCGTTGAAGTTACTGCTGTTCGACAGACTCATGGTATAGCGCAGGGTGTCTCCGGGCAGGACCTGACCACCATTGAGATCGAGCACGCTTTTGACTGATGAGGACAGGTTCGCGTCCTGCAGCTGAACAGTAAGATCATTGGTATTGTTGGCCAGGCGGTTGTCGAAGTTCACGCCTTCAAGGCTGGCATTGCCACTGATCTGGCTTTGTGTGGTCGCCGACGTATCAAAAATAACGGTCAGGGGCGGTGCTTGATTACCGACAGGGATAATCTGATTGTAGGTACACAGCAGCTCACTGCCGCTGACTGAACAGTTCCAGTCAGTACCTGAGTAACTATCGAGCGTCAGGCCGTCATTCAGTGGGATGCGGATGACACTTCCCTGAGGCGCGTCCAAAGGACCATTGTTTGACGCGGTGAAGGTATAGATTGCATCGGCTCCGCGGGATATGCGGGCAGGTGCGCTGGTATCCAGTATGAGGTCGGAGACAGGTTCATTCGGTACACTGATGATTTCTGCAGTAAGAAAAACCAGATCCTGACCGGAAGAGTAGGTGGTTGTTACTGAGGTGTTACCCGGCGTTAGATATTGTCCTACCTGAAAGTCATCAATATCGACGCCCGGCGAGTTACCTTTGATATTCGAGAACGAATTAAACTGATTATTCGTTGGATTACCTCCATCGGTGAGGCTATTGCCCTCGAATACCAGAGCCTCATTCTGACCATTGAAGCTTTGTGAATTGCTATCGTCGCCTTCCCAGGTGATGTGCGCGTGTTTCGCGCCGAGAGATTGGGCGTTCTGCGAAATAATAAAATTATCGGGGGCTAATGTAATCGACTGCCCACGGAACGAGCGGAAGCCATCGTAGAGGTTAACCACACGTAGCGGCTCACTGGCATTTTCATAGATAATCAGAAGTGCCCAGCCACCGTATGCTGTCGCATAATCGCAGTAAGGGGTCTGTGCTCGCGTGAAATTTACACCACTGACTGTGTATGTGCCCGAGCCGTTGACCAAGCCGGTGACATTAGCGCGCGAACTATAGTAAATGGAATTAAAGCTTTGCCCCTGTTGTCCAGGGATGACGTAAGACTGCTCGTACGTATAGCCCGCAGTGACCTGAGCGCCATTCAACGTAGCCGTGTTGTCGGCGTTACCCGAACCGGACCAATACAGGTAAGCAGCTTCGACGTTGCTTCCCGCGGGAAGTGTAATGGAATCGCTTGACGAGGCCAGGGGAGTCTGACATCCATTCGTACCCTGACGGAAATGGCCACCTAATAACTCGTAATTCAGATTGCCCGCGAGGCTGTCCCGCAGAAGGATTTCGCCATTGCTCAGGCTCTGCGAGGCCACCGTAATGGGTGGAGCGGCGATTTGCGTATCGGAAGAACCCGAGCTAACCACTGCTATATTGGAGATTACAGCACCCTGTGGCGCACTGGCCGAGACCGTCGCATCTATAACAATTTCTTCGCTGCCGTTGGCGGCAACCGACATATTATTGATGACCACAACGCCAGTGCCATTAGCCCCCGCCGTCGCTGGCTGGCTGTTGTTAACACTGCCCGCAGGCTGGCGGATAACATTAAAGCCGTTTATGTACTGCGGCATATTGTCGGTGAGCGTCACGTTGTTGGCGTTGAAGCTGCTGTTGTTGATGAGGTCAATGGTGAAACGGAGAGTGTCACCGGGGTAGAGCTGACCACCATTGAGATCGATGACGCTTTTTACAGACGCAGAAAAATCCGCATCCTGAATATCGATGCTGACCGCGTCTGTGTTATCGAACAGGTTGTTGTCAAAATTGACGCCGCTGACTGTGGCTTCCGTCGTGACGCTGCTGGCGGTACTGCCTGAGGTCGACAGCAGCATGGAAAGCGGTGGCGTTGTGGTATTAATGGTCAGAGGTGAGTTATAGGTACATGTCACTTCTGAGGTGTTTGCGGAGCAACCCCAGTTCGTACCTTCGGCACTGACGAAGCTGGTATCAGAGCCCAGGGGAATGGTGACGACGCTTCCAGCAGGCTCATTACTCGGCCCCTGGTTTGTTACTGATAAGCTGTAGGTAATATCAGAGCCACGGGATACGAGGGTATCGAAGCTCTGAATATCGACCGCCAGATCGCTGACAGCTTCATTCGGGATACTGATGATTTCGGCGCTGAGGAAAACCCTGTCCTGACCAGAGGAATACGTTGTGGTGACGCTGGTCTGGCCTGCCTGCAGGAAATTACCAATCTGATAAACATCAAGGTCTACCCCTGATGTGTTCGAGCTGGTGCTATTGGAGTACGAGTTAAACTGATTGCCCGCGGGATTGCCCGTACCAGTCAGGTTGCTGCCGTTGAAGATCAGAGCTTCGGACACACCGTTGAGTGTCTGAGAGTTCCCTGTGTCACCTTCCCAGGTGATATGGCCGTGGCGACCTTGTTTCAGTGAAGGATTGTCAGAGACGATAAAGTTGCTTGGGGTAAGAGTAATTGATCTACCCCAGTAATCGCGGAAGCCGTCAAACAGGTTGACCACCCGCAGAGGCTCATTGGTATTCTCATACACCACCAACAACGCCCAGCCGCCATAGACATTGGCGACATCACAGTATGGCTGGCTGGTATCGAAGGTCAGACCGCTAACACTATAGATACCAGAACCATTGATTCGATTACTGACATCCGCGCGGGCACTGAAGTAGTTACGGTTTTCAACAACCAGACTGTAGGAGACACCCGCATTTACTGTGGCGCCGTTCAGAGACACTGTATTGTCGGCCTGGCCTGAACCCGACCAGTAAAGATACGCGGCACGAATGGTACTACCAGCCGGAATCTGTAACGCGGCGCTGGAGGATTGCAACGCCTGGCATTGGTTGAATGAGCTGCCGTCTCTCAGAGAGGCCCCGGTCAGAGCAAAGGCAATGTTGCCTGCATAGCTTTTATACAGCTCTATCTCTTTCGCATGGGAGAGGGCGCTGAAGAAAAGTAACTGAATCGTGATAACGCAGAAAACCAGAGCGGATATCCATCGGCTCTGGTTATGGTTGGCACAAGACACCCGCCCGCAAATACTAGCAGGTAGAGCCAGATTCAAATGATTACTTCCCCAAGCAATATTATGCGTCACGCACTCGCCGATGACTGCACACCGGTTAAATTGCGTCACAAATCGAAATTTTGCGTAATATTAAGGCCGGTAATGTTACGCGTCAATTAACTGATAAAGTGTTAATTAAATGAGAAATATACGTAAAAACAGTTAGTTGGCGAAGATCTCTACAACTGAGTGGTAGCTATGTTGTAATTCTGACAGTTTGGGTCTTATTGTTGCGTAAATCATCCTAATAACGGCGAGGAACTCACATTAAGATCGCTCTGTCGGGATTGGCCACTCCGGAGAACTGTTTGTCAGGTGAGTGTAAATCAGCAATATCGGGGGGGGTTTCCTGCCAGTGGTATCCGGCAAGGAGACTGGGTGTAACATAATGTAAAAAGCCCGGCACTTGCCGGGCTTTCGTTTTTCTGGGGTATTCCGACGAATCAGAAGGCGTATTTAGTGGTAAAGTAAAGACGGTTCATACTGGCTTCGTCGCCACCTTCACGTTCTACGGTGGCTGTACTGAATTCCGCGCCGTAGGTCAGTTTCGCAACGGGGGAGCGCATGACATTTACGCGTACACTGGATGCGTCTGTAACAGGAGCACTGGTAAAGGTTGCATCATCATCATAGTCTGCGGACAGCATGCCGTAGATCAGACTTGAGCGCCATTCGCTGTTCCAGTGGTGACGGTAGGAAATAAATGCAGCGGTTGTTTCACTGGCTTCGAGGTCGTCGCCTACCAGAGAGGCATCCGCGACGGCACCCAAGCCAACGTAACGGCCAACACCGCTACCAGCGGTTGCGCTGAATTTCAGATCGTCTTTACCGATCATTACTTTACCGGACAGATTGACGCCATAACCGATAGTTGTGGTGTCGTCGTCTTCAAGAGCACCGTCGTAGGTTAGTTGACGCACCAGAGCAGCAGCTACGAGATCAGCGTTGCCCGCTTTGATTTTGTAGCTGGCAGTGATATCCGGAATCATGCCGTTGTCACCGCTATCGCCGGCACCGGTTGTCTGCGGGTTTTCCAGAGCAATCGCGAGGTCGCCCATGGTATAGCGCACCTGAGATTGGCGGATAAATACGGTGGATTCACTTGGGCCAATAAAGTCAGCAGACTCAGGGAGAGCGCCCACATTCATAAAGTTTGACCAGGTTTGACCGACGAGTAAGCCGTCGTATTTGATAAAGGCATGGCGCAGGCGTGGACCGTAGGAATTCGAAACGACCTCGTTACCGCCCGCACCTTCAAAATCCAGCTCGATAAATGTCGTGACGGATTTGTCGTTGCCGACGTCCGTGACAGTTTTGAAGTTGAAACGCGACGTTCGGGCTGTCAGATCAAGCTCTGTCGTGTCTGGCTCGACTCCAGGCTGGATGGTAGACGGAACATAAAATTCCCTGCCCAGTCCGTCATTCACGTTGCCATCGGAATATGAACTCAGCATGGCATCCATTTTAATGAAACCGCCGAAGCTGAACTCGGTGTTAGCAGCATTCACAGCCATGGGTAGTGCTGCGGCCATCAGAATTAAGGGTGTTTTGCGCATGCTTACTCTCCTGATTATTGTTTGAGCAATTTCACTATGGTGCACAAAATCTGTGCAGCGGAATTAGCCAATAGTCGAAGCCACTTAAGTCGAAGGCATATATACGGTCACCAGCAAGTCTGGCCTGAAAGAGAGAACTGCTTTGGGGAATGGGTGCTTTTGTTGTCTCTTGTGACTTAACTGACTAGTCTGTGAGTAAGTAGAAATGAAGACCTGAAGTCTCAGAACGGGGCGGGCAGTTGATTATCCGGGCAAACCATCGCTAGACCATCGTCTAATTCAGGTGTGGCGCAGGATTGCAGACACTGAAACCAATCGGAAGCCGTGACAGGGCCGTGTTTTCACAGGAGAAATAATAATGAGTGATCAGCCAAAGGCGAATGAAAAGATTTACAGCGTGAAACCAGAATACGCCGACAGCGCCTGGATCAACAATGAAAAGTACCTGGAAATGTACCAGCAGTCAGTGGTGAACCCAGAGGGCTTCTGGCGCGATCAGGCTAACGACCGTATCGACTGGATCAAACCTTTCAGTAAAGTCCGCAACGTATCGTTTGATGATCACAACGTGGATATCCGCTGGTTTGAGGACGGTACACTCAACGCGGCTGCCAACTGCCTGGATCGCCACCTGGAAACCCGTGGAGACCAGACCGCTATTATCTGGGAAGGCGACAACCCAGAAGAAGATCGCACTATTACCTATCGCGAACTGCATGACGAAGTATCCCGTTTCGGTAACGCACTGAGAAGTCAGGGTGTGCGCAAAGGTGACGTCGTATGCATCTACATGCCGATGATTCCCGAAGCGGCCGTCGCCATGTTGGCGTGTGCCCGTATCGGCGCCATTCATTCGGTCGTCTTTGGCGGTTTTTCGCCGGATGCACTGGCAGGGCGTATTGAAGACAGTAATGCCAAAATCGTGATCACCGCAGACGAAGGTGTCCGCGCTGGCCGGGCCGTTGCTCTGAAAGCTAACGTAGACGAAGCCTTAACTCACCCAAGCATTCGTTCACTGGAAAAGGTCATTGTTGTTAAGCGGACCGGAGGTGACATTGCATGGCATGATGCGCGCGATGTCTGGTACGAAGATCTGGTTAAGATTGCCTCTCCAAATTGCCCAGCTGAAGAGATGGGTGCAGAAGATCCGTTATTTATTCTCTATACCTCGGGCTCGACCGGTAAGCCGAAGGGAGTACTGCACACTACAGGCGGTTACATGGTCTGGGCGTCAATTACGCACGAGTATGTATTTGATTATCACGATGGTGATGTGTACTGGTGTACTGCAGACGTAGGCTGGATTACCGGGCATACGTACCTGCTGTATGGTCCGCTCGCTAACGGTGGTATCACCGTAATGATGGAGAGTGTACCGAATTATCCGACCAGCGCACGTATGTCGCAGATCGTTGATAAGCATAAGGTCAATATTCTTTATACCGCTCCGACAGCGATTCGTTCGCTGATGGCTGAAGGTACAGCTCCAGTAGAGGGTACCAGCCGGTCTTCTCTGCGTCTGCTTGGTTCGGTCGGTGAGCCGATCAACCCTGAAGCCTGGGAGTGGTACTACAAAACCATTGGTGACGAGCGTTGCCCAATTGTTGATACCTGGTGGCAGACGGAAACTGGCGGCATCATGATCACGCCATTACCGGGTGCGACCGATATGAAGCCGGGCTCGGCAACCCGTCCGTTCTTTGGGGTTCAACCAGCGCTGGTGGACAACTCGGGTATGATTCTCGAAGGTGCTACCGACGGTAATCTGGTGATGGTTGATAGCTGGCCGGGCCAGTCACGCAGTGTTTATGGTGATCATGAGCGCTTCGTGCAGACATACTTCTCTACTTTCCGCGGTATGTATTTCACCGGTGATGGCGCACGTCGCGATGCCGATGGTTACTACTGGATTACTGGACGGGTCGATGATGTTCTCAATGTATCCGGACACCGCATGGGCACCGCAGAAATTGAAAGTGCGATGGTTGCTCACAGCAAGGTCGCAGAGGCTGCGGTTGTGGGTTATCCGCACGACATTAAAGGGCAGGGCATCTACGTTTACGTAACGTTAAATGCGGGCGAAGAAGCCTCAGACGAGCTGGCAAAAGAGCTGCGTGACTGGGTGCGATCAGAGATCGGGCCGGTGGCGACCCCTGATTTAATTCAGATCACGCCGGGGCTGCCTAAGACTCGCTCAGGTAAGATCATGCGCCGGATTCTTCGCAAGATCGCCGCCAACGAGCATGATGCCTTGGGGGACACTTCCACACTCGCTGATCCAACGGTGGTTGATACTTTGATTGATCAGCGGTTAAATCGCTGAGGTCGGCCTGAAAGGAATACCGGACAAACTGTCCGGTTTTCTGTATCTGGCCCATAATAAAAATAAATCTTTGCCGGAGTTAGCTATGCAACTAGCGCAAAAGATCATTGTTGCAGATGATCATCCTCTGTTCCGTACTGCGTTACAGCAGGCTGTCAGCCAGATAGCACCAGATGCTGAGATCGTTCAGGCTGAGTCCTTGCCGGAGCTTCAGACCGTGGTTGAAGGCCATGCAGATACAGACCTGATTCTTCTGGACCTCAATATGCCTGGGGCGCACGGTTATTCGGGTCTGGTATTCCTTCGTTCTCATTACCCTGAGATACCGGTGATGGTTGTGTCTGCCTGTGAAGACCCTGCCGTTATGTGTCAGGCGATTGATCACGAAGCATCGGGGTACATCGCTAAGTCTTCGTCGCTGGAAGAGATCTCTGCTGCTATAGGTGAGGTGCTCAAAGGGGATATTTATCTACCCAAGCAAGCCCGGCAGCATCAGCATGCACCAGACACAGTATCTATGGATCTGGCGCAAAAACTGGCAAGCCTGACGCCCCAGCAGTTCAGGGTGCTGACAATGATGTCGGAAGGTATGTTGAATAAGCAGATCGCCTATGACCTGGAAGTCAGTGAAGCGACGATTAAGGCGCACGTCACGGCAATATTTCGCAAGCTGGGCGTACGCACCCGGACTCAGGCGGTGATTGCTGTACAGACGCTCGACATAGAACGTAATGACCTGGCATCAGATCCGGTTGGTGAGGCCGAGTAAGGCCTCTATGTCTGTCTGCCGTATCAGTGTTTGGCAATGCGGCGCATCAATGCCCTGAGGGATGCCGGTCTTACAGGCTTACCGAGGAATTGATAACCATCCTGTTTCGCTTTTTCAGCCACTTGTGTGCGCGGGTCTGCAGTAATCAGAATGCCCGGAATTTCAATATCACCAAACTTTTCCCGCAGTCGCGACATCACATCCAGCCCCGTAACATCGCCGTCCAGTTGAAAATCAGCCAGCATGATGTCGGGTTTAAATGGGATATCTTCCGCATCAATTTCATTCTGGGCTGCGAAAATGTCGCAGCCCCAGCTTGAGAGCAGAGCTTTCATGCCTTCCAGGACTTCCGGATCATTATCGATGCAGAAGGCCTTCAGATGCGCGAAGCTGGCAGCCTGCGGCGTGGTATGAACTGCTACCGCCTCTTCAGCCTGAGCTGCGGTTAAGGGCAGAGTAATAGCGAAACAGGTTCCTGCTCCTGGCTTAGATGTTACCTGAATCGGATGATCCATCCGCTTTGCCATACGCTCAACAATCGCAAGCCCGAGCCCCAGCCCCTTACTGTCTTGCCGTGTGTTATTGAGACGGCGGAACTCGCGAAAAATCTCCTCAATTTTATCATCCGGTATGCCGGGACCTGTATCCCATACCTCAAGCCTGAGATTGTCGCCACGATGACGACAGCCGACCAGAATGCCGCCTTTTTCGGTGTAGCGCACAGCATTACTGATAAAGTTCTGGATGATGCGTCGTAGCCAGTGAGCGTCACTGATAACCCAGGCGCTGGTGTGCCTGACCTTAAAGTTGATACCGCGCTGTTCGGCCAAGGCACCAAATTCATCCCGAAGAGGTTTAAGGATTCGCTCCAGCGACAGGGGTATGGGCTTAGGTTCCATGTTGCCGGAGTCGAGCTTAGATATTTCAACAAGGTGCGAAAGTACTTCCTCTGCCGATTGCAGTGAGCCCTCCAGATGCTCCAGCAACTCACTTTGTTTTTCGGACAGGGACTGTTGCGCCAGAGTCGATGCAAACAGCTTAGCGGCATTCAGAGGCTGCATCAGGTCATGGCCTGTGGCAGCCAGGAACCGGGTTTTACTCTGGTTGGCTTCGATAAGCTGTGCGGCCAGTTCATCCAATTCTTCGGAGCGTTTTTCAACGCGGCGTTCGAGGCTGATGTTCGCTTCTTTTAATGCACGTTCTGCCTGCCTGTGAACGGTAATATCCGTGAAACTGGTTACAAAACCGCCGTCGGGCATCGGGTGTCCCTGCATGGACACGACGACGCCGTTGGGGAGCTGTCGCTCGAATTCGTGCGCCGAACCGGTTTTCAGGAACTGCATACGTCGCTGGACCTGGTCTTCGACTTCGCCCTGGCCACAGAAACCACGCATGGCGTTGTAGGCGATGACTTCTTCAATCGGTTTACCCACATGTATAAACCCACTGGGGTATTCGAATAATTCTGAGTAGCGGTTATTCCAGGCGACGAGCTTGAGGTCGCGGTCAATAACGCTGACACCTTGTCGAATATTTTCCAGCGCTGCCTGGAGTTGTTCCCGACTCAAAGCATAGGCGTTAGATGCTTCGCTGGCGAGAAGAGTAAGATCCTTGAGCTGGATCTGCTCGCCGCCCAATAAAGTAGAAAAAATCAATCGTGCAGAAGATGACCCTACGACAGAGCCGAGCAGCTCTTCAGCATCATGTAAGAGTTCATTTGAAGCGGCGGCATTGTCGTACTGAAGGCCGTGCGTTCCCTGATAAACGTGGAAGAAGCTATCAGATTTTTCCTGACCAAGAATACGTTCCAGAACGACCCTGACATCGTCGACTTTGCAGTCCAGGCTGCTTTTCGGGCGTCGCTCTGGTGCTGCACGCATACTGGTGAACTCGTTCGCCAACATACGCTCTCTTACAGGAGCTGTAGAGACCACAGAAAATACAATATATAGCGTGATGTTAACCATCAGGCTGACAATGACAGCGAAGCTGAAATCGTCCATATCGAAACCTAGCAGGGCGTATGGTATGAGCACATCGACGCTGTCTGCGCCCAGCTGTTGGCTGACAACGGGCCAGAACAGCTGCTGAAACCAGATAAATATGCCACCGAGAATACCCGCAATGGCCCCCTGACGATTACCGCCTTGCCAAAGTAATCCGCCAAACAGCGCGGGCGCGAACTGAGCGATGGCAGCGAACGACAGAAGACCGATCGCTGCCAGAGACTCCAGCCCTCCGGCGAAGCGGTAAAAGACATATGAACTCAACAGAAGCAGACCAATAACAAGACGACGGACTGTCAGAACCAGCTGTTGAACAGATTCCAGCTGCTGTCCGTCACGTTGCTGACGGCGGAAAATAACAGGCAGCACGACTTCATTTGAAATCATGGTGCTGACCGCAATGGTTGCGACAATGATCATACCCGTGGCAGCACTAGCGCCACCGATGAAGGCAAACATGGCTAAAGCGTCTGCCCCCATGGTCAATGGCAGGCTGACAACGTATGAGTCGGGCGAGAAGCCAAGGTCTTTCATAAACAGATGGCCGGAGAGTGCCAGTGGCGCAACAAATAACAACATGAGTGCCAGGTAGAGAGGAAACATCCATCGTGCCGACTGGATGTGGCGCGTGGATTCATTCTCGATTACTCCTACCTGAAACTGTCGTGGTAAACAAAGAATGGCTATGCCGGCGAGCAGGGTCTGGAGCATAAAGGAGACAGAGATGAAACTGCTGTTAAATAACGGATGGTCGGGGTCAGTTTCACGGGCAATACGTACCACATCGCCCGGAGTATCGTAGAGTGAATAAATCGCCCAAAGGCCAACCGCCACCATGGCGACGAGCTTTACGACAGATTCAAATGCGACAGCCAGTATCATGCCGGGGTGTTGCTCGCTGGCATCAATATCCCGGGTGCCAAACATGACAACGAAAAGCGCCATCAGGAGCGTGATATAGAAGGCTGTGTCCTGAAATATAAGCTCGGGAATAGGGTGGCTGAACCCTAGCGGCTGGGTCAGTAACTCGTAGGTCGTCGAAATGGCTTTTAATTGCAGCGCGATATACGGAATCACCCCAACAACTGCAACCACTGTGACCAGAATGGCCAGTGAATGGTCTTTACCATATCGGGTGGCAATAAAATCGGCGATAGACGTCAGGCGCTTCTCTTTGGTGATACGGATAATGCGTTCGAGGAGTGGCCATAACAGCAACAGAAATATAATCGGGCCGACATATATCGCCATAAACAGCCAGCCACTGCTGGCGGCCTGACCGACCGCACCGTAAAACGTCCAGGACGTGCAGTAGACTGCGAGTGAAAGGCTGTACACCAGTGGGCGGTTATGGACGGGGTTACCTGAAATCGCACGCTTGTCGCCGTACCAGGCAACTGCGAAGAGAATGGCGATATAAGCTAGTGAAAGAAGCAGTAGATGCCAGTCAGGAATCATACATTTTTCCGGTTATTTTCTTTCAGCCTAACACTATTTTCATCAGATGCATCTTCAATTATTGGGCCAGAACGCAGCGATATGATAGAGCTTTTCACTTCTACTATGGTAGGGCAGAGAAAAGCCAGCTCAGGCGGTAAACTGATAGTCCAGTATTTGCCCGGGACCGGCCAATGCCCTCGCATCTCAACTTCAGTCAAAACTCGAACGCCAAAGAGTATCGTGCGAAGCTTCTGATACATCCAGAGTATCAGCGATTGCGGGTCCGTATCCGGCAGTATCGTGCAAGTGTCGCCGTCGTGTTGCTTACCTGTTACCTGAGTTTTCTTTTTGTCTTTGTCTCTTTCCCTCAGGTACTGTTGCAGCCGGTCAGTGCACAGAATCCGACTCCTTGGCTCATTCCTGCAGCCATCATGCTTATCCTGTTTCAGTTCCTGGTGACTGGCGTTTACGTCAAACAAATGAACACTGTATTTGATGATGAGCTCGAACGGATCAGGCAGGACGTCGAGGTTTAATGCTGATGAGTAATACGGCACTGTATTTTGTCCTGACTGCACTTCCTTTAATGATTCTGATGATCTGGAGTGCTAATCGGATTCGCACCGCCGCTGAATTCTACGCCGCAGGTCGCGAGTATGGCGGTCTGAGGAACGGACTCGCTATTACAGGAGATTATCTGTCAGCAGCATCATTACTGGGCATTACTGGTCTGATACTGTTTTCCGGTTACAGCGGACTTCTCTATGCCGTCGGATTTTTTTCTGGTTGGCCGATTATTCTGATTTTGCTTGCAGATAAGCTGAGAACAATAGGGCACTTCACGCTCGCTGATGTGCTTAAAGACAGGTTTTCTGATCGTCGCGTCGTGCTTGTCGCGACATTGGGTTACTTCCCTGTGGTCGTGATTTATCTCTCTGCTCAGTTTATTGCGATGGCGTGGCTACTTAATTACATTTTCGATGTCGGCTATGAGTTGTTAGTGACGGCATTGACCGCGCTGGCTCTGGTGACGGCTTTAACAGGTCGCATGATATTTTCCTCCCGGGCGCAGATGATAAAAGCGGGGTTGGTCATCACTCTGATGTTGGTGATAACGGCACTGGCTTTTGATCGCGCAAGCTCCAGTCTGTCCGAGTTATTCAGCATTGATGTCTGGAAAGCGACCTCAGTGATTAACGGTGGCGCAGTGAGTAAGGACTCACCTTTAGCCTTATTCAGCCTGGGGATTGCGTTAATTCTTGGCCCAGTCGGGCTCCCTCATGTAATGAGTCGCTTCTTTTCTGTTGCTGATGAACGGCGTGCGCGGATGTCGGTGTTTTACGCCACGGGTATGATCGGTATTTTTTATATTCTGATCATCCTTCTGGGTTTTCTTACCATCAACCTTCTTGATCAGACTGAGACTCCGGTGACCAATGCGGGCAGCAACCTGATATTGGTGCACTTAGCGCAAAGTATCGGTGGCGAGTTTCTCACTGCTGTGCTGGTGGCAATACTTGTTGTCGTTCTGTTTTCAGTGATGACCTCGTTAGTCCTTACAGGCAGTTCGGCTTTTTCACACGATTGGTATGCACGAACCCTTAACAACGCAAATAAAGGCTGGAATGAGCGCCATTTGCATCGGCTAGCTTCGACTGTGACCGTTCTCAGTTCAGCTTTCCTGGCATTATTCTGGCAGACTGAAAATGTCGCTTACCTTGTTGGTCTTGCGTTTGCTTTCTCAGCGAGTGTGAATGTGCCACTGCTACTGGGTGCTTTGTACTGTGATCGGTTAACTTCCGCTGGTGCACTTGCCGGTGGTCTCGCCGGTCTGGCTGCCACTGTGATTGCGGTGGTGTGTGGGCCTTTGGTCTGGGGATATTTTTCCGCAGACGGAGAGCCTCTCTTTGCATGGCGTCACCCGGCACTCTTTGCTTTACTCACGGCGGTTGGCGTTATGTGGCTGGTATCCAGGCGCGGCCGCCAGGCTCAGGATGAAAAAGGGAATGGCCTATGAGCTTACAGATTAATCTTGACCAGCCTCCTTTCAGCTTCCTTGCAGAAAAAGAATTGGCGTGGCTTAAAAGCCGGCTTGATCTTGTATTTTTTCCTGCCGGAGAAGTGATTCTTGAAGTGGGGCAGGAATCCCCCGGTATTTACATCTTATACAAAGGCGTTGTGGAAGAAACCGACGACGATGATCAGGTGTTTACTCAGTATGGTACTGAGGACATGTTCGATGTTCGGGCGGTACTCGAGAGCAGCTGTAAACACAGGTTTACTGCCATCGAAGAAACGCTTTGCTACCTCCTGAAAGCGAAAGATTTTATTCAGCTTCTTAATAGCTCGGATGATTTTTCTGTGTATTTCAGAACGGATCTGGGAACCCAGCAATCTCTCGTGGAGCAGCGTGGTGGCGAAGTTTCTGAGTTTATTCTGGCGCAGGTTGATGGCGATACGATGCGCACGCCCGTCTACGTTACGGGGCAGACGACACTGGTCCGTACCGCCAGAATGATGCGTGATGAAAAGCATGATGCACTGTTAGTCCGTGATGGCGAGCGACGTGGGATCGTGACAGGCTCTGATCTGTTGCACGCCGTTCTTAACCACTCTCTGCCGAAAGAAACACGGGTTGCAGAGGTCGCCTGTTTTGATCTGATTACGGTAGAAGAAGGTGAGTACCTGTTCAATGCCTTGTTAAAAATGACCCAGCATCAGATTGAACGTGTCGTTGTAACCAGAAACAAAGAAATCGTTGGTGTACTTGAGTTGATGGACATGCTCAGTACGTTCTCAACGCACTCTCATATTGTTGCGATGCGAATTGAACAGGCTCGCTCAATAGAGGATCTGGTGATTGCAGCAGGGCGCCTTGAAAGCCTGATCGCGAACCTGTCTGGGCAGGGTGTAAAAGTCATGGCGATCATGTCGCTGATTACTACGCTGAATCGACGTCTTATTCGTAAAGCATTCGAGTTATTAGTTCCGGATAAACTGAACTCTCAGGTCTGCTTACTGGTATTAGGGAGTGAAGGCCGTGGTGAGCAGATTCTGAAAACGGATCAGGACAACGCCATCATCATCCGCGATGACCATGTGAAGGATGCACTGATGCCGTCTCTTCAGAAGTTGCATCAGGTACTTCTGGATTTTGGTTATCCGCGTTGTCCTGGTGGCGTTATGTTTATTAACGATGCCTGGATACACACGGCGGGCGAGTGGCGCGCACGCGTAGGTAAGTGGTTAAACAACTCATCTCCCGAGGCCATGATGAATATGGCGATCCTGATGGATGCGGAGCCCATCGCAGGCAATAGCGAATTATTTGAGGAAATTCGTGGCGCCTGGCATCACGAGTCGCTGAGATCGAGTATCGCTGCCTCCTGGTTCGCGAGACCTGCTTTGCAATTCGAGACTCCACTGACTCTTCTGGGCAATATCCGGGAAGATCACGGCGCCATCGATATCAAAAAAGGAGGCATCTTCCCTCTCGTTCATGGCGTGCGGGCTCTGGCGTTCGAGCATGGGTTGTATGAGACCAATACCTTTGACCGTATCGACCGTCTCGCAGAGCAGGAGGTTCTGAGCAAAGAGGTTGCCCAGGGCCTGAAAGACTCACTCGTATTATTCCTCAGAATCCGGCTTCGTCATCAGTTGGAAAAGGCGGAAAAGAATCCTGGACTCACGCAGCAACTGAAAGTATCTGACCTGCGCAGTGTTGATCGGTCGTTATTGCGTCACGGATTGCATAGGGTGAAGAAGTTCAAACAGTGGTTGGTCAGTCATTATCACCTGGAGAACCTGTGAGACTTCCTCTCTGGTTAAAGCGGCGGCTGCCGGGGTATCGGCCACCACCCGAGCGCTGGGCACATATGGAGGAGCCCTACACCGGCGATGACGTCGTTGTTGTGGATTGCGAGACCAGTGAGTTCGACAAAAAAAAAGGTCAGTTGTTAAGTCTCGCTGCGGTCGTTGTCAGTGGTCGGTCGATTGAGCTTTCATCGGCGCTTGACCTCACCGTTCGTTCGGATGCTGTAACACATCCCGACGCCGTCAGGATTCACTACCTGAGGAAAGAAGATCGTAAACACGGCGTTGCTACTGCGGATGCCGTGCAGCAGTTTCTCGACTTCGTTGGCAATCGACCCATCTGTGGTTTTTATATCGAATACGATAGAGCAATCCTTAATCGTTATATCCGAGACTTATATGGCTTTGAATTGCCTAATCGATTTATTGAAGTGTCGGAGCTTTATGTCAGGCAGAAGCGGCGCTACATACCTGAGGTAAACCTTGATCTGACGTTTGAGGGCTTGGCACGCGATCTCGATGTCCCTGTGATTGATCGGCACACGGCACTGGGCGATGTAGTATCCACAGCGTTGATGTTCATCAAGCTGCAGAAGGGCTCGTCCTAGCTCCGCTGCGACCATGCACTGGCTCGAAAAGAGAGGCCTGAAAGCCTATTTCAGGTGCACACATTACATATCTGACTTTGCGCGACAGACACTTGTTGACTACCTTTAATATAAAGCGGTGAAACAACCAACAGCCAGACGTTAATGCTCGCTTCACTGCCTCTGAATTTAACCGCATGCCGGTTTGTTGACTGTATTTCAGGAGAACAAAGTCGTATGAATGACAAGCTGGGAGGCTGTTGCATCCGGGTACTGATTCTGTCTTTCTGTCTTCTTTTCGCCTTTCGGCTCTCTGCTCAGGAATATCGGATAAAGATCACAGATATGGCGGGGCAGCCGATGGGAAATGCCGTGGTCTCTGTACGCACTGACAGTCCGACTGAAGTAGCACCGACGATCGCTCTGATGGATCAGGTTGAGCGTAAATTTGCTCCCCGTGTGCTCTCGGTCAATCAAAGCGATCTGGTTTCCTTCCCCAACAGCGATAACATCCGCCATCATGTTTATTCGTTTTCTGCTCCGAAGGTATTCGAAATCAAACTGTACGCAGATGTCCCTGAGGCTCCGATCGAATTCGGTGAGCCGGGCATTGTTGTGCTCGGATGCAATATCCACGATGACATGATTGGCTATATCTACGTAACACCGACTGGTTTCAGTTCGGGTGTTACCGGTCGAAATGGCGAAGCACTGATCCGGGCTGAGGGAAAAATAGAAGAATTGCGTATCTGGCATGAGCGCTTGTCGGCAGTCGAAACCGACCAGATAACGCTGACGGCACAAGGCCTGCAGAATTATCAGAGTGGTGATTCAGACTACTTGATTGCTATTAACCCTGAGCTCCCTCCTGTCGAGACCAAAGCTAGTTGGCATAACCACGGCGGTTTTGGCAATGGGATGAGAAGGTAGATCCGTGCTTGGTTTAAAAGGCGCACCTTTCAGCCTCAGGGCTCAGTTACTAACGTTTACAGCAGCACTGGTTGTCGTATCTTCCTGTACGGTATTGATACTTGTTTTGTTGAGCAGCGGCAGTGCCATTCGTGAAACGGTCAATCAGGAGATGCGCGAAGGTGTAAAGAGCTTCACAACTGCAATTTACGCAAGGCGACAACAACTGATTAATAATGCGACCTTGTTGGTCTCTGACTTTGGTTTCAAGCAGGCTGTCGCTACTAATGACGCAGAGACGATTCTCAGCATGTTGCAGAACCATGGTGAGCGTGTCAGTTCGGATCTTATGGTCATTGTAAATCTGGATGGTCGGGTCGTTGTATCGACCGAACCTGCACTGACCCGTGGGCAGCGCTTTTCGTATGATCGTGCCATAGGGGAAGTTCGCACCGGAAAAACATTTGCAGACTTTCTGGTCGTTGGCGACGCCATTTATCACATGGCAATAGTGCCCGTACGGGCCCCACGTCTGACCGCGATGGCAGGTATCGGTACCAGAGTGCGCCCGGAAGATATCCGTAAATGGATCGCACAATCGACTATTCACCTGACCTTTACCAACGGGCTTCCCGGTCAACAGGCCAATTGGGTCGTGGAAACGTCTTTGCCAGATCTGAGTTCTGTGGTGGAGGCGATCCGTGCACCAGACAACCTGACGAGTCTCGTGCGTTTGCCATTCCAGCGTGTACAGAAGTATTCCAGTCGGGAGGTCGATCTTTCCACTGACGATAGTTCCGTCAGAGTATTTATGACAGAGGATCTGTCGTCGTACTTTAGATCCTACGAATTCATCAGAAATCAGATTCTTGCGATCGCAGTTCTCGTACTCATCATTGCCGTGATCGGTAGTTTTGTTATCAGCCAACGACTGACGAAACCTTTAGTAATCCTTACTGGAAAAGCGCGTGAAATAGCTCGTGGTGTATACAGCGACATGTCTGAGATACCCGTGACGAGTTCGGATGTTGGTAGTCTGACCCGTGCCTTCCGGCGCATGAAAGTTGATCTGGCCGAGCGTGAAGAGCGCATTCTTTATCAGGCATCGCATGACTCACTTACGGGTTTATTGAATCGTGATGCCATGATTGAAGCCGTCTCGGGAATTGCTGAGCGTGGTGATAGGTTTATTCTCCTCGGCTTAAATCTGGTCGGTTTTAAAACCATCAACGACACACTGGGTATAGAGATTGGTGACGAATGTCTGGTCACCGTTGCTAAGCGTTTACAAAAGGTTGCTTTTGAGGGCATAGCCTCAAGACACTCGGCAGACGAGTTTTCAATGCTGCTGCCAGTAACTGAGGATCAGGAAACGACGGCGCAGAAAATTCTTTCCTGTCAGCGAGTGTTGAACGACCTGGCTGCACCTATGCAAATAGATGATATCAGTCTGACGGTAGACTATCGCGCGGGATTTATTGTTTACCCTGATCAGGCGGAATCGCCGTCACAGCTTCTACGCCGAGGCAAGGTCGCACTAGAGCATGCGATCACCACAGCGACTCCGCTTTATTACTTCCGTGAAGGTCAGGATAAAGTTCACCTGAAAAAGGTGAAAATTCTTAAATACCTGAAAGAAACACTCCAGAACGACGACGACCAGTTGCAGATGTATTACCAGCCGAAATACAACGTGCGTACCGGGGAAGTTGATAAAGCCGAAGCTCTGATCCGTTGGTTTCATCCGGATGAGGGATTTATCCCACCTGATATGTTTATCGAGCTCGCAGAACAGACGGGACTCATTGGCCTGGTCACGTCCTGGGTAATAGGCCGGGTATTGGACGATCAGGCAGATATGAAGCGAGCCGGAATTTCATTGCAGTTATCGATCAATATGTCAGCTCAGGATCTGAGCAACGATAACTTGCGGGTGCTGATTGATCAGAAGCTAATTGAAAATAATCTGGATGCTGCAGATATCTGTCTGGAAGTCACCGAGCGGGACATGATGACGGATGTCGACAAATCATTGGATCTTCTCAATTACTATCGTAGTCGCGGTTTCAGGTTATCCATCGATGACTACGGCGTTGGATATTCAGCACTGTCGAAACTAGCGATGATGCCCGTGCATGAACTGAAGATCGATAAGTGCTTCATTCTGAGATTAGCGAGCCGTGCAGATGATCAGATTATTGTTCGTTCGACAATTTCTATGGCCCATGAGCTGGGGCTGTCAGTAATTGCTGAGGGCGTCGAGGACAAAGAATCGCTCGATTTCCTGGCTACGCTCGGATGCGACTATATTCAGGGATACTTTTTTGCTAAACCCATGTCCCGGGATGCACTGGGGCAATGGTTGCAGGAATTTAATCCAGACCGTCTGGTGGAGGAAAAATGAAGACTAAACTAATCACATTAACAGCGGTAGCCATATCCACTCTGGCCGTCGCTGATGTCAATGCGGGTTCACGCTTGTTAGCGACATCTGGCGTCACTCAGCTTGAGGGTGGAGCTGGCGGTGGTCTGACTCCATGGGCGGTCATCAGCGGCTATGCCGATGAAGGCGAATATTCCATTGGTGCATTTCACACGTCGACCGACGTGCAAGATTTCCGCCTGAAGGTAAATGGGGTTTCAGCCAGTTACGACAATCGGTTTGAAATCAGTGCTGCTCTGCAAAGCTTCGAAATTAAAGGCGTAGCAGGAGATCTGAGGCAGGAAATTTACGGAGCTAAATACCGGATTTATGGGGATGCTATTTATAGTGCTCTACCACAGGTTGCAGCAGGTATTCAGTATAAACGGCTTCTCGATGGCGATATTGCAGACGCGGTAGGAGCCGAAGATAGCGATTCAGGCATTGATTACTACGTATCTGCGACCAAAGTTCATCTGGCGGCTGTCGCAGGCTATCACTTTTTATGGAATGCCACATTGCGGGCAACGCAGGCAAATCAGATGGGACTGTTAGGATACGGTGGCGACGAAGAGTCGGGCTACACATTACAGCCTGAAGTATCCGCTCTGGTACTGCTGAGAGATGACCTGGCTATTGGAGCTGAATACCGGAAAAAGCCCGATAACCTGAGTGCATTCGATGAAGACAGTTTCAGTGATGTATTCATCGCCTGGTTCCCGAACAAAAACGTCAACCTGACTCTTGCCTATGCCGAACTTGGTAGTATTGCCGGTAGTGAAGATCAGGATGGCTTCTATTTTTCGATTTCAAGCTGGTTTAAATAAGGACGTATCATGATTAAAAAGTTGATTTATATTGCTGCCTTGTTTTCAGGCCTGACCTGTTTCAATGTCGCTCAGGCGGATGGTTACTATCAGGAGCTCGGTGGCAAAGAAGGCGTTGAGAAGATTGTTGATAATTTTATTAATGAAATATCTTTCGACCAGAACATCGTAAAGTTCTTCGAAGGCACGGATATCACCCGACTTCGAGAAAAGCTCATTGAGCAGTTCTGTCATGAAAGTGGTGGGCCGTGTGAGTATACCGGTGACTCCATGAAAGACGTTCATGCCGGCATGAAGATAACAAAGGCGGAGTTTAATCGGGTAGTCGAGCTGCTACAGGCAGCTATGGATGATGCAGGAACGCCTCAGACTGCTCAGAACCGACTGATACGCTCGCTGGCGCCTATGCGCCCCGATATCATTCATCAATGAGTTTGTTCCCGATGGTGAAAGAACTGTTTTGTCGCCATCGGGATTTTCTTTACTAAGAATGATTGAAAGACCTATCGAGCCATAGCATAGTAATCGTCCATTTCATCGATGTGAGACGACTCATGGCAACTGTTACTTTGCAAGGCAATCCTTTTTCAACGGCTGGTGAGCTGCCACCAGTAGGTTCAAAAGCGCCTGGTTTTACTCTTGCAGCCGCAGATCTCAGTGATCTGACTCTTGATAGCCTGTCGGGGAAGCGGGTTATTCTGAACATCTTCCCGTCTGTTGATACGCCTACCTGCGCTACTTCTGTGCGTAAGTTTAATGAGAAAGCCGCGTCGCTGGATAACGTTGTTGTTGTCTGTATCTCTGCTGATCTGCCCTTTGCGATGGCGAGATTCTGTGGCGCCGAGGGCATTGATAACGTACTCGTTGGTTCCACTTTCCGCTCCAGTTTTGGCGATAACTACGGCGTAACCTTCGTTGAAGGGCCGCTGACCGGGCTGCTATCACGCTCTGTTGTGGTTGTTGATACGGATGGCTCTGTGCTGCATATCGAACAAGTGGGTGAAACTGCCGATGAGCCGGATTACGACGCCGCTCTGGCCGTTCTTTGATTTACCAATAAGCTGAAAGCTGGCTGCTTACGAGGGCCGGCTTTTTGTATTTCTGATCTGGTTGATGTCGGATCTTTTACTCCTCAGGTTCAGAGTTAATGAAAAAATTGATCTGGCTCCCCATAGCCTCGATCTTAAGTGCATGTAGCCCATTGGGCCTCGTGAACGGAATTTCGAACGTTTACAACGCAGATCTTCGTAAAGACATCGCTTACGGTGAGCATGAACGCCACAAGCTCGATCTGTACCTTCCTGAGAAAAAAGAACGTCGTCCACCGGAAGAGAAGACACCAGTTATTCTCTTTTTTTATGGCGGCAGCTGGAATAGTGGCTCGCGCAGTGACTACCGTTTTGTCGGCCGGCGACTGGCCAGTGAAGGCTATATTGTCGCCGTTGCTGACTACCGTCTCTATCCGGAAGTGCGTTACCCCGAGTTTCTGTACGACAGCGCGGGAGCCGTCCGTAAGTTATCCGAAATAATCCGTTCCGGAGATCTTCAGGCATACAACCCTGACTCTAGAATGACTTTGGTTGGGCACAGTGCCGGAGCCTACAATGCGGCCATGATGGCACTGGATAAGACCTGGCTTGGGCGTGAGAATCTTGATCGTTCAGACGTCTTAAATGGCTGGGTAGGCATTGCCGGACCATACGATCTTTATCCGATCAAAATCGAAGAGGTGAAGCCTGTATTCTTTCATCCGGATTATCCGCCAGACTCAAATCCGATAGAGTTTGCTTCCGAGGCTGTCGTTCCCGCGCTGCTTCTGGTTCCAGAAGATGATGACCTGGTTGACCCGCAAAGAAACAGCTTTGCCATGGCAGACAAGCTTCAGGAAGCTGGTAAAGATGTCGCTATTCAGCAACTGGAAGGTACGTCCCACGTGACGATTATCGGTACCATGTCACCACTGTTGTTTTTTAAGGCAAGCAGTGCTGAGCCTGTTATCGAATTTGTCGAAACGCTGCGCTAACAGGCGATTGAAGATCCAAAAAAAAGCCCCGGCACTGCCG
Organism: Thalassolituus sp. UBA675; assembly: GCF_002297765.1. Lineage (NCBI taxonomy): Bacteria > Pseudomonadati > Pseudomonadota > Gammaproteobacteria > Oceanospirillales > Oceanospirillaceae > Thalassolituus > Thalassolituus sp. UBA675. The sequence goes on along the minus strand of NZ_DBNJ01000024.1, from coordinate 52,819 downwards.
GGGCTTTTTTTGTGTAGAACCACTGCTTTAATCAGTGATCCTGAGCGCCTCCTGCACCTTTCGGTACGCGGATGTCTTCAACCATCTTACGGATATCGTCAGGCACAGGTGCCGTCATGTTCGATACCACAAAGGCCACGATGAAATTGAGCAGGGCACCAAGTGCACCAAACGCCTCTGGAGCAATACCAAGGAACCAGTTATCCGGAGTATTCGCCAGCAGTTCAGTGCCAGGAATAAACAGGAAGCCCTTGTAGCTGAAGATGTAGAGCAGTGTGCTCAGCAGGCCTGTCAGCATACCGGCGATTGCACCTTGCTTGTTCACCTTCGTCGAGAAGATACCCATCATCAGCACTGGGAAGATCGAGGAAGCAGCCAGACCGAAGGCCAGAGCCACTACCTGTGCTGCGAAACCCGGAGGGTTCAGGCCAAGGTAGCCCGCCACCAGAATTGCACCGGCCATCGCGATACGCGCTGATAAGAGCTCGCTCTTCTCACTGATGCCTGTCATAAAGGTACGCTTCAGCAGGTCATGAGAGATCGCTGTTGAGATCGCCAGAAGCAGGCCGGCAGCGGTCGACAGTGCAGCGGCAAGACCACCGGCAGCGACGAGAGCAATCACCCAGTTCGGCAGCTTCGCGATTTCAGGGTTGGCCAGTACCATGATGTCACGGTCGACTTTCACCATCTCGTTACCTTTCCAGCCGTACTCAGCTTCTGCTTTTGCAGCAAACTCAGCATTGCCATCGTTGTAGTACTGAATACGACCATCACCGTTCTTATCTTCGAACTGCAGCAGGCCGGTATTTTCCCAGTTCTTGAACCAGTCAGGACGTTCTTCATACACCAGGTTGCCTTGTGGGTCACCGACTTCACCATGTTGAATAGTGTTGGTCAGGTTCAGACGAGCCATAGAACCTACCGCAGGCGCAGTGGTATACAGGATCGCAATGAACAGCAGAGCCCAGCCAGCAGAGGTACGTGCGTCGCTCACTTTAGGTACAGTGAAGAAACGAATGATGACGTGTGGCAGACCGGCTGTACCCAGCATCAGAGACAGCGTATACATCATCATATTGAAGGTACCACCTTTCTGAGCCGTGTATTCCGCAAAACCCAGGTCAACCAGCGTCTGGTCGAGTTTCAGCAGCAGCGGTGTACCGTCAGCCGTGTCACCGATCAGGCCCAGCTGAGGCAGAGGGTTACCGGTCAGGTTCAGTGAGATAAAGACCGCAGGGACGGTGTAAGCGAAAATCAGTACACAGTATTGCGCGATCTGTGTATAGGTAACACCTTTCATACCACCGAGTACGGCGTAGAAGAATACGATTGCCATACCTGAATACAGGCCGGTCGCGTAGTCCACGTCGAGGAAGCGGGAGAAGGCCACACCGATACCTTTCATTTGACCAATTACGTAGGTCAGCGAAGCGACGATCAGACAGATCACTGCCACGATACGGGCGGTGCTTGAATAGAAACGGTCACCGATAAAGTCAGGCACAGTGAACTTACCGAACTTACGCAGGTAAGGTGCAAGGCAGAGTGCCAACAGCACATAACCACCGGTCCAGCCCATCAGAAAGATAGAGGCGTCGTAGCCTTTAAAGGCAATCAGACCCGCCATGGAGATAAATGACGCGGCTGACATCCAGTCCGCGGCCGTTGCCATACCGTTGGCGACCGGGTGAATACCGCGGCCAGCCGCATAGTACTCACCTGTCGTTCCGGCGCGAGCCCAGATAGCGATACCGATGTAGAGTGAGAACGTCAGTCCCACTACGATATAGGTTAAGGTTTGCAGATCCATATCAGGCTCCTCTTATTCGTCATCATCAACGCCGAACTCACGGTCGAGTTCGCGCATTTTTTTGGCGTAGAAAAACACAATGCCAAGGAACACATAGATGGACCCCTGTTGTGCGAACCAGAAGCCAAGGCCAACGCCACCGACTGGAATTGCGTCCAGCACAGGGCGTAACAGAATGCCGAATCCGTATGAAACGACTGCCCAGATCACCAGCAGTACGAACATCAGATTCAGGTTTTTACGCCAATAGGCCTTTTTGTCTTCATCAGATCGGAAAGCCATAACCCACTCCTCGTTTTTATTGGTACTTCACCAAACTAGCCTTGAGGGATGTCGCAGAACAGCTAGACCTTGGTATTAACGCCCGGATTACGGGCATTCACTGGAGTCGACTTTGGGGGAGTGCTAGAGTCAAAGTTGAACAGGATAAAACAAGGTTGAGTTGTGCTAGAAATCGCTGCAATCACACTGGCCACGCTGTTTGCGACGGTCAGTCCGATTGATATTTCCGCTATTTTTGCGGCGTTAACATCTGAATATTCGGATCAGAAACGTAAGAAAACGGCGATCCGGTCTGTTGTGGTTGCGACTATAGTCTTACTCATTTTCGCCATCCTGGGTGAGGCCTTGTTGTCCGTTCTGGGAATTTCGATGGCCTCATTACGTACTGCCGGTGGCATTATTTTGCTGTTGATTGGCATCGAAATGGTGTTTGCGAGGACTTCGGGGGCCAGCAGTACAACCGAACTTGAGGACGAAGAAACACAGGAGCGTCAGGATGTTTCTGTGTTCCCCATGGCATTGCCTCTGATTGCCGGGCCCGGAAGTATGGGGGCCGTTATGCTGATGATGGCCCACGCCAGCGATATTTATCAGCAAGCCACCGTGGTTGTGTGCATTCTGGCCATTATGATTCTGACGTTGATCTGTCTGTTTGCTGCAACTCCGATTACCCGCTTGCTGGGGGTAACCGGAATGCATGTGATTATGCGGGTAATGGGGGTATTACTGTGCGCTCTGGCCGTTCAGTTTATCTTTGACGGCATCATCGAGAGTGGATTGCTGGCGCCGGTCCACCAGGAGTAGCAGTGGCGGCAACAGCAGAAAGTCGATGATCAGTGCAACGGCAATAGTCAGTGCCAGTAAGAGTCCCATCGCCCGGCTTGGCTGGAAGTGTGAAAACTCCATAACGGTGAAACCACCGACCAGAATTGCTGACGTGATTAGCAAGGCGACGCCGACTGTCTGGAAGGCATACCGAATCGCATCCTCGACATTCCGACCCAGAGTCACGCGCGCGTAGTTGTACTTACTCAGAAAATGCACGGTATCGTCGACGACGATCCCCAAAGAGAGGCAGGCAACCACTGAGGTGGCGGTGTCGACGTGTCCCACCAGAATACCCCAGAGCCCATAGGCCATCAGAGCAGGGAAAACATTCGGCACCATGCTGATGACGCCAAGACGGAACGAGCGCAGCGCGGCAACCATCAATAACGAAATCAATACCAATGCCAGTGCCGTTCCTTCCAGCATCGACGATACATTACGGTGTGTCAGGTTGGCGAACACCACATCCAGACCCGTTGTCTCGGTAATATTAAGCAGTGGCGCATGTGTCTTTGCCCACTCGACCGCGCGTGCTTCCAGCTCCCGGATACTCGCTGAGTCAGTGCGCTCAAGCGTCGCGCTGAGTCGAGTCGCACTGCGGTTACTGGTCATGGTCGTTTCAAGTCCCAGCCCCATTGGTAAAGACAGCTCATACAGCAGAAGGTACTGTGCCGCAGCTTCGGATGATTCAGGTATCCGAAACCACTCATCATTATTCTGATGCAGATTTTTATTCAGGCGTTTGATGGTGTCAGTCAACGAGCTGACATGGACGACACCGGGTTGTTGTTCCAGCCATTGATCAAATCCATCCAGCTGATGTAAAAAATCGACTTGATTAATACCATCATTTTTCTGTGAGTCGGCGACAAAGTAGAGAGCATGAAGCCCCTTCAGTGACTTATCGATATTGTCGACGGTCCGCCGGACTTCGAATGATTCATCAAAAAATTCATGCCAGCGCTCGGTAATAATATTGCGGTTGGCCATAGTGGCACAGCCAGCGACGACCGCCAGCATGACAATGAAGAGTACTTTGTGATGGCGTATAACTCTGTCAGCGAAGGTATCCATCCAACGGTGCTGGCCCTTTGATTTAAAGCGGTCTGGCGCCGGCAGTATCGTTAACGCTGCGGGTAAAAATGTAATGGTCAGGGCCCAGGCGACCATGACGCCGACGGCGATCATATTCCCCATATCGCGGTAGGGGGGAGAATCGCTGGTGTTCAGAGCGAGGACGCCGACCATGGTGGTAATGCTGGTAATAAATACCGGCGCAAAATTAATCCGTAAGCTATTCAGCAGCGCCTCACGTTTTTCTTCACCTTCACGTAAGTGAAAGTAATACGACACCAGAATATGAATGGTATCTGCGACGGCGATGGTCATGATGGCAGTAGGCACAAAACCCGTAGGGGGAGTGAGTGTATATCCCGCCCAGCCGAATAAACCCATAGTGATCAGGACCGACATGCCAATAAGCGCCGTGACCAGAACGACGCCTGAAATGGTTCTGAGCATAACCAGCATAATGACCAGCATCACAGCAAAAGATATGACCAGTAGCGAGCTGATGTCCTGACCGATGGCTTCACCCATAGTCACATTGGACGTTGCAGAGCCGCCTAGCTCGATCAGAAACCCTGGGTAATCCGGGCGTGTAGAATCGAGAAGTTGCCGTGCGGCGTCGACGGCGTCCAGTGAGGCTTGTGAGGATTCTCCATCCGGTAAAAAGAGCGTAAGGTTTATTCCGGTAACTTCACCGTTTTCACTGATGGTTTTTAGTACCAGGTCGGAGTGATTGATGGCTTTTTGTTGAAGCTCAGATAAGTTTTCTGGCAACTCATCCATGCGGTAAAAATTATCGATAATCAGTTCATCGCCATCGACATCCGTATTCTGAAAATTATGAAGTGAATCGACACGCTGTACGTGCGGCAGCGTCCAGGCCTCCTCTGTAAGTAGTTCAATAAGGCTCAGACCTTCTTCTGAAAACAGAGATTGATCGACAGAAGACACGAGAATATAAAGATTATCCTGTCGGGAAAATCGTTTCTCCATAGCTTCAAAGGCGCGTAATTCAGGGTTTTTTTCGCTGAAATACGCGCGAAAGTCGCTGGTGAATGTCAGCTCTTTAACGCCACTGCCAGTAGCAATAAGAGCCAACAGAACAGTAAACAGAGTAATAAGGGGGTTACGAAGTATCAGTTCAAAGTAACGATTCAGCATGTCGCCTGCTTAAAGAATATAGAATTTTTTCTGAGCATAACGGTGATCAGTGCATGAGCAAGGTGATTAAGGGACATATAACTGCAAGCCAGCGCTGAGTGACGTTATACTCCGGAGTACAAGCCATGTCAGTGAAGTTGTTTATGGAATCTCAGGAAAAATCGCAATCGGGCCAGAGAATGAGCTGGGAACGCCTGTTCTCTCCGATCCGCTTTGGTGAACATCAGGGCAGCCTGGCGCTTGAGAGTGGCCGGACGCCATTCCATAAAGATTACGACCGAATAATCTTTTCTTCAGCTTTCCGTCGTCTCGACAGAAAAACTCAGGTGCATCCGCTGAGTGAGAATGATCATGTTCATACGCGACTGACACACAGCCTGGAAGTTGGTTGTGTAGGGCGTTCGCTGGGTATCCGAGTAGGGCAGATGCTGGGTAAGCAGTTGCCCGGTCATGTGGATGCCAGTGACGTCGGTGCTATGGTTCAGGCCGCGTGTCTGGCTCACGATATCGGTAACCCTCCGTACGGACATACGGGGGAAGATGCTATCCGGCATTTTTTTGTCGATCCCCGTAATGCGCATTTTCTTGAGGGGCTCAGCCCTGATGAAGCTGCTGATCTGCAGACCTATGAAGGTAATGCTCAGGGCTTCCGTATTGTTACTCAGGTGGAGTACCACAGATTTGAGGGAGGTATGCGTCTGACTTACGGGACACTTGGCGCTTTTCTCAAATATCCGTGGACGGTCGACTATGTTGTGCGCGGCGAGGAAAAGAAATTCGGCTGTTTTAATACGGAGCTGCCGGTTCTGAAAGAGGTCGCTTCCAGTCTGGGGTTGTTGCCGACAGGTAAAAACGCCTGGTGCCGCCATCCCCTGGTGTATCTGCTCGAAGCAGCCGACGACATCTGCTACGGCCTGATTGACCTTGAGGACGGTATTGAGCTTGGCTTGCTGCGGTATGAGGAAGTGGAGAACCTGATTCAGCCACTTCTGATTGAGCAGTGGGAGGTAATCCTCGATGACCTTGAGAAAGCAGATAACCCTCGTCGTCGCCTGCAGATGTTACGTGGTCAGGCGATGGAGGCCATGGTTAATGCTGTGGCAAGCGCGTTCATCCGCCAACAGGAGGCTTTGCTGACGGGAACACTGGAGGGCAGCATTATTGATTATTGCCCGGACGAGGTCCGGAATCTGGTTGGCGGAGCCAAGCAGATGGCGCGGGAGCGAATTTTTAACGACAGTCGCAAGCTTGCGATCGAGGTCGGGTCCTATGCCACTCTGTCTGTGTTACTGGAAAACTTTCTGGGTGCTGTGCGCGAGAATGTTCAGACAGGCAAGGCGACATTCCGTAACCGGCGGATCATTGAGCTGATGGGACGGTCAGCCCCGGGCGCTGACTGGACCTTGTATGAAGCCTACATGCGGGCACTCGACTACATCTCAGGCATGACCGACAACTACGCCGCAGAAATGGCGCGTCAGTTCAGTGGATATCAGCCGGACTGATCCGGCTTATCCAGTGGCTCGAGCCATTCCATCGGGTCACTGCTGTCTTCATTGGCTGCCTTCTTCGAGGGAATTTCAGTACGCTTTTTCTTCTTCAGCTTTTGCTGCCACTCCGTGTTTGCACGGTTCAGGTGCTTGATCAGTAAGCGACTCAGTTTTGGCACCAGAGCCTCAGGAAAGTCGTGCCCCATGCCAGTAATCACCCTTAGTTTGGCTTTGGATATCAGCGAGGCTGTTTCGATGCCCATGGTGACCGGAATCAGTGGGTCATCAGCACCATGAATCACCAGGGTGCGTGCTTTTATCTTCTGCAGCAGGCGTCGGCGGTCACCGGCGTGAGTGATTGCTACGAGCTGGCGTTTAAAGCCCAGAGGGCTCGATGTCCGCTCCCAGCTGGTTTCTGCCAGACGTTGTATTTCTGCTTCTGACATGGGGTAGCCGGGGCTGCCTATCACCTCGCTCATCCGGGTGATGTATCGGAAGTGCTCATCTCTGTTGCGCTGTAAAGGCCGTCGGGCGAGTTTAAGCATTACCTGTAATTGGCTTACTGGCACTTTTGGCGCTGACGCTGACGACATGATGGAGGTCAGGCTTCGGACCCGTTTGCGTTTCTTCGCTGCCAGAATCTGCGCAATCATACCGCCCATCGAGGCGCCGATGAGATGAGCGCTGGGCAGTCCAAGTTCATCCATCAGGGCTACCACATCGCGGGACATATCCTTGAGGGTATACGGGACGCGCGGCTTACGGTTCAGACGGCGTCCCAGCCACACCCGGATAAGACTTGGGTTGCCGTGCTCGTCGAGAGAGGTCGATGCTCCTGTGTCACGGTTATCGAAGCGGATGACGCGAAAACCGGCGTCGACTATACGCTGACACAGTGAGGTTGGCCATACGTGCATCTGCGCTCCCAGTCCCATAATCAGGATGACGGGCGGCGCATCTTCTGGCCCCATGGATTCGTAGGCCAGCTCTATACCATCTCGAGTACATATTCGGGTCATTAGGACGTTACCTGGCCTGAGCGTGTTTCAGGCCTTATTCGGGTGGCTATCAATTACACCGCCAGTTAGAATGCCAGACCTAACAGCGGACAGACACGCCTGCAAATCTGCGTCCTCAGCAGTGTTGCATGGGCCGACCTCTAGTCTAGCGTAAGCCTGCAGCAGGAATATGACACTTTTATGGAACTTGATTTACCCCTGATTCTCATGGTGGCCACGGGCCTGACGGGTCTTGTCGTATTGGTTGATCGACTTTTTCTTCGCCGTAAACGTCAGCAGCGTGTTGATGCGCTGGAGCAAAGCGGTGCATCTCAGCAGAATATCCTCGAAGCAACGAAAGAGCCGTTTCTGATTGACCAGTCCCGGCAGTTCTTTCCTGTGCTGGCACTGGTCTTTGTCTTGCGTTCGTTTGCGTTTGAGCCCTTTCAGATACCTTCAGGCTCCATGGAGCCCGGCCTTCAGGTCGGTGATTTTATTCTGGTCAGTAAGTTCAGCTATGGCCTGCGGGTGCCGGGGAACGGGTCTACTATTATTCCTGTAGATCAACCTCAGCGTGGTGACGTTATGGTGTTTTTCCCACCGGAAGACTCGCGTTACTTCATTAAACGCGTTATCGGTTTGCCGGGTGACCACATCGTTTACAAGGATCTGCGTTTGACTATCAACGGTGAGCCTGTGCCGACAGAAGTATTGGGCGGCAAACCTGCCTATGCGCCGACCATGGTGCTCGGTGAAGAGACCATGGACAACGCGACCCCTGTGGTTAAGTGGCTGCCCGGGCGTGATCGGGAGACAGGGCAGGCTGCACTCTGGGGTGGTCCTGAAGGTGAGTGGACGGTTCCTGATGGCCACTACTTTATGATGGGCGATAATCGCGGCAACAGCGGAGACAGCCGTATGTGGGGCTTCGTACCGGAGAAGAACATTGTGGGTAAGGCGGTGGCTGTCTGGATGCACTGGGAATCCTGGACGAGCCTGCCATCGTTCGACCGTGTCAAAGTGATTGAGTAATGGCGAAAAAGAAACCATGCAAGTTCTGCCAGCGGTCGCGCTGGCTTCTTGTGGTCACTATGTTGGCCATGATGCTCGGTGTGGTTTTAGTTAATCATTCGACCTTCGGCGCATAATTGACCGAAATTGAATAAATATTTTCCTCAAGGGGTAGTAATCCTTACGCCCATGAATAGAATGCCCGCAGTTGGTGAGCAAAGATGCTTACCGGCACAGGGTTGGCCAGCAGAGCCCTGTTTTTTCAGAATCAGACCATAGGTCCCATGACGCAGTTATGAATCTGACGAGACATATCAAAGGCAAAACACTCGGTCTGGTAGACCGATTCCTTCCGGTTAAGCCGATCGAGCGACCTGCAGAAGAACAGACTCTGCTGAATCGCGAATCCCGCAGAATGCACCTTTACTATTCCAGGCAGTGCCCATCGTCGATATCGGTTAAGCGCTATTTAGAGAGAGCCGGGCTGCATCCAGTGACCAAAGAAGTCGAACGCGCTGATGCCTATCGCAATGAATTGGTGAAAGGCGGCGGTGAGAGCCGGGTTCCCTGTCTGAGAATATGTACCCGAAGTGGCGATCGTTGGATATACAGCCCTGAAGCCATTATTAACTACCTCGAAAAACGTCTGGGAAAACTGGGTACATGTCAGTCCCCGAAGGCGCCTCTATAAGTAAATGATCAATTGTTCAGTTAACGCAATCTGTTAAGTGTTGTGGTCTGGTACCGCAATTGTGTGAAACTGTTACACCCGCCTGAAAAAGTGGCCTGACACGTCTAGAGTTAAAGCGAAGACGTTTTTACCGGGCCTTCTCAATGATTCGAATCATTTTCCTCAGTCTGTTCCTCACTGGGTGGCAGCTGGGGCATGCTCAGACTCCGCCTGCTCTGGAGTGGGCGGATCTGCACTTGCTGAACGGCGATAGCCACAGGGTTATGCTGTTAGGCTCTCGTTCCGCGCCTTACATGATGCTTGAGGACGGGCGTTATCTTGTCGAACAGCAGGGTATTTATTATCTTGCGCGTCTGCAGAACAATCGTTACGCCACAAGTACAGGGGAAGAATTCGGCCGGTCAGCATCCTATCAGGAGCCTGAGGAGAAGGAAGCACGCCAGGCGAGCAGTACTGTCAGCGCTCAAGCCAATCCTCCTGTGCGAACGCCATACCGCTACGAGGGAGGTGCCTTCGAACAGCCGCTGGTTGTTATTCGTGTGGCTTTTTCGGATCAGGGTTTTGAATACAGTGATGCTGAGATATCGGCACGAATTTTCGGTTCCAGCGACAGCGTTTCATCGTATTTCTTTGAAGGATCAGGGCAGCAGTTCCGCATAGTGCCTGCGAGTGAGTCAGACGGTACCAGCGGCGATGGCATAGTTCGTATGACACTCAGTAGCGCACACCCTGACTTCGGTTCTTCCTACGGAACACAAAGCCGTAATCTGGTCACGTCGGCGGTCCAGGCATTGGGCGGCAAAATTAATCTCAGCTCGTATGATCGTAACGGTGATTCCTGGCTGGATCCATCGGAGCTGGGTGTCATTGTACTTGCGGCCGGTTTCGAGCAGGCGTACGCGAGTTCGGCTACAACCCATCCTAGAGTCTGGGCCCACAAGTCTTCGGTGCCTGCAGTAAACACCGGCGGTGTCTGGATTTCTGAATACACCATGTTTGGCGAGCAGCACGAGCAACATATGGCGACGATTGGTCTGATGGCTCATGAACTCGGTCACCTGCTGTTTGATCTGCCTGACCTATACGAGAGCATCGGCCTCGGAGAGTCGATCGGTCGCTGGGGATTGATGAGCTTCGGTATCTGGAACTCTGGCGGTGGCAAAGCAGGAGATAAGCCGGCGCACCTGATAGGTTGGTCACGAGAGTTTCTGGGGTTTACTGACAGTGTGTCGGATACGGGGGGGATTTTCCTCAATTCAGCCAGTGACGGTGGTGAAGTGCTGCGTATTGATCTTGATGAGTATCGTCATGGCAAGCGCCTGATGGTCGAGAACCGAACTCGTCAGGGCTTTGACAGTGGCTTGCCTTCACCAGGTTTGATGATTACAAAGATAGATGATTGGCGAGGGTTCGGGTCATTGTCCAGCCTGACTGCGCGACACTCCCAACGTCTGGTGATCGCCGAAACCACGCATACCGGCTCGAATATAGTGACCGACAGTAGCGGCATCATGATAGAAAGCGCCTCTTCTGTAACTCTGGCTGATGGCAGGGTGACTTTGACGGCCGTCGCCTCAGGCGATCGTGCTCAGTTGAACGTGCAGTCCAGTATCAAACCAAAAGGCTTTGCTATTGGCTATGACGAACTTCCGGCGAACGCAACCTGGGGTGCCTATGGTGGTGACGGTTATGCGCTGGTAACTGTGCCTGTGAGTAGTGATGTACTGAGTATTGATGGCATCGACTTTTACGCTCATGGTTCTGGTACCGTTGAATTCGGCCTCTACACCAGCGCTTCGCGGTATTCGGGTGAAGGACGTCTGGTGGAGAAGACGAGCAGTGTCCAGGAGGGCTGGAATCGTCTGCTGTTTGATTCTCCGCCTGAAATTCCGGTCGATACTATTTACCTTCAGATCATTAGTGAGCCTTCGGGTCAACATGCCCCCTTCCTGGTTGATATTCAGGGGACTCCCAGTGGAAAAACCAAAGTCAAAGAAAGGCTGGATTATGCCTTCGCGGACGCTAGCTTTGACCTGAGCGTGAAGCTGCTCGTCAGTAGCAGCGATCAGCCAATTGAGCGCGCCCCTGCGACGGCCAGTTCTTCCTCGTCTTCGTCATCTGGTGGCGGTGGCTCAATGGGCTTGTTGTGTCTGGTACTTAGTATCGGGCTGCTGAGAAGACGACCTGTTCGGTGATACACTGCCTCTTTTTCAGAGGCTTTTTCGTGCGAAACTATCTGGCCTGGTCCGTATGGATAGGTATCGGGCTTATATCCGTTATTGTCTTTGGTGCTGGTGTCTCAGCCACTGAACACCTGCGTTTTGACCGTGTAGCGATTGAAGCGGGAGAGTGGTGGCGACTGCTTTCTGCTCACTTTGTGCATCTTTCTTCCGGTCATCTCTTCCTCAATCTCGCGGCACTCGCCCTCGCTGCTTATGTCACTTCACCCTCGGCATCACTGCGTCTGCAGCTTCTCGCGTGGGGTTGGCTGTGTCTGGTGACTGGTGTCGGCTTATTTATCTTTGCTGACGACCTTTACTACTACGTTGGCCTCTCCGGTGCTCTTCACGGTGCTATGTTGGTCGCGATTGCTCCATCGCCGTATTATTCACCGAAAGTTCGCCTGATTGTCGTTCTGGTTATTGTTGTCAAAGTGATCTGGGAACAGACTGGCTTCTACGATGACATGGCAAACTCAGAGATGGTGGGTGGAAGAACCGAAGCAAGGTCGCATATGTTTGGTGCAATTGCAGGCCTTGTTTGGATTGCAGTATCACAGAGTTGGAAATACTATGAGCGAAGAAAATCCCTGGAAAACTAAGTCTGTTACAACGACTTATGAAAACCCCTGGATTAAGGTGGAGCATCATGACGTTCTGAATCCCGCTGGTAATCCGGGGATATACGGAACAGTGAGCTTTAAGAACAGAGCCGTAGGCGTTGTTCCTATCGCCGACAACGGCGACACCTGGCTGGTGGGGCAATACCGGTTTCCTCTGCAGGAATATCATTGGGAGATCCCGATGGGCGGCGCTCCTAAGGGAGAGTCCGCCGAGGATTGCGCACTCAGAGAGCTTCGTGAAGAAAGTGGACTCATTGCAGAGTCACTTACGCCAATCGGGCGAGTGCACTTAAGTAACTGCATCACAGATGAAGAAGGTCTGCTGTTTGTCGCACGCGGGCTCACCGAAGGGCCGAGTGACACGGAAGAAACCGAAGTGCTGACGGTGCGACGCCTGCCGTTTGAGGAGGCGTTTCAGATGGCACAGGATGGTCGTATCACGGATGTGCTGTCAGTGCTGGCTCTTACGCGCATCCGTCTGGCTGGAATCGCCTGATCGCGACGAATGATCAGGCGGTACAACTCACTGATAAGGGACCGTCGCCAACCCTTTATCAGTGGACGAGTGCGACTTTCTGGCGGAATCTCTGTCGATATTGAGCCGGTGACATATTCATCTCTTTGATGAATATCCGGTCCAGAGTTCTGCGTCCTGAGAGACCGATATTGAGAGCAATCTGCTCAATTGGATCTTCCGAGTCGGTCAGCATCTTCTTCGCCATTTCCAGGCGAACCTGAGTAACGATCTGTTTCAGCGAGGTATCCTCGCGGTGCAGGTGTCGGTTCAGAGTCCGGGCGCTGATATGAAAGTATCCCGCTACTTCCTGTTGGTTGGCGTTCAGACGAACCTTCTCTTGCAACAGGGCTTTGCGAATGCGGTCAGCCAGGGAGCCGGACCGGGCCAGTTTACGGTATTGCTCTTCGACTTCCCGTTTCATCATATTAAGGATGTGCGGGTTGGTGTTATGTAGCCCCTCATCCAGTGCCCCTGCAGAAAGCAGGATAGCGCACTCTCCGGAGTTGTAATTCAGCTTCGCATTCCATAACTGCGCCTGAGCCTGCTGATATTGGGTTGCAGGATAGGGCAGGTTAATGCCAAGCAAATTCAGTCGATTACCGCACAGTTGACGCATCCAGTTGAGCAGAACACTGAGCATCAGCTCAGAGCGGTGGCGCTGATCAGACATGTACGCAGACTCGCCGACAGGCAGCTTCACCTTGATGGTGCCCTCGCGGGTACGCGTGACATTGATTTCGAGGAGATCGCTCAGCAGGGGAGCAAACTTCTCCATATAGTAGAGTGCTTCGCGCAGAGTATTGCTGCATAGAAACAGATTCTGTAACTGACAACTGCTCTGAGTATTAAACTTGTGCGGCGGGTGAACACACAGCGCTTCATTGCCTGACTGACGGATCAGTTTTGCAATGACATGGTCTGCATCTTCAACCGGAATCCGGCAATCATTATCTTTGAGCTGTTTAACGACGCGCTGTATATCAGCATCCTGCTCGGCCAGCTGATCAATCGACCGGATACCTGAGTTCTCGATCACCGGGCGGATTAACGCTGCTGAGACGTAACCTTTATCCATGTTCATACGCTGGTAACTATTATTGGGATTGTTGTTATTCAACGTCTGCTTTGCCGGACTTTCCTGGTCCCACAGCAGACAACCATTGCATGGTATACCGGGTGACAAAAATTGTCACCTGTTACCTCGAGTAGCACTTTGTAGGCAGCGAGGTACAAACCGGCCTATACGACATCAAATGAAACCCTTAGTTCCCTAAGGGTTATCAATTGTTTGTAGACAAGTTACGCCAATCTATTGATCAGAATTCGTACTGTAGACCGAGGCTGTATAGAAAGAAGCTGGTAGGCTCAATATAAAAGCTGTCGAGAGAGGTGGACTCAATCTCTGCGCGAACATTCAGGCCCGCCCAGGGATTCCACAGGAGGCCGGCACCGGTGATGAGTTCTACGCCGGATGTTTCATTCTTACCAGCATCTTGCTTAAGGCCATACGTGCCGTCACCATAGTATGTGATGCGGGTTTTCTCGACATCAGCCATCCATGCACTGGCGCCGCCTTTGATAAAGAAGTCCAGTGTTTGGGTGTACTCAAAGTTGTAGCGCAGGTTCACCAGGATACTGCGCGCCTGATAGCTTTCGGGGCCAGTGTAGATAGTTTCACCCGGGATGCCATTATCATTGCTGTTGCGGTCGGTATCTCCCTGACTGGCGCCGCTCAGTAGTGGGGCGATCGTCGGGTCATCCTCAACCAGAATTGGTGAAGGGTCTTTATATGACATTTCACCAAAGTCCATCAGGCCGAACTCCAGAGACAGGTTCTCGGTAATGTTAGGACCGAAAACGATTTTTGCTGCGAAATCTGTTTCGTCGATGTCACTGGTCTGGATGTATGACCCAGTCATCCCCAGAAATCCCCCAAAGCTTTCTGGTTCAGCAGCACTGGCTGTAACACCAGATATTGCCAGAGTGAGCGCTGTCAGTGTGGCAGAGATACGCATGATGTATATCCATTCTTGTTATTGTTGGGCCATCTTCCCACTAAAACTCGTTCAGGTTTCAGTAGTCGGCAGTACACCGCATAATAACAATGATGTGATTAACTTACAGTCCCCAGAGCGCATTATTTAACCTGTTTTGAAGATTGTCTTCCGAAGTTGGTATTTAATAATGAGAAAGTGCATCCGGATGGTTTTCATTTTCGCTATTTCACGATAGGTTGAGGTCATTCATTTTTTTATAACTGATTAAAATATGACAATTCGAGACACTGGCGCAGGGGCCGCGCCGGAAATAAGAGTTGAAAATGATATTGTGGTACATGACCTGAGCGGGATCAGCCACTTAAGTCTCGAGTTAATGCGCACTCTTTATAAGCAGCGTGTACATAGAGTAGGTAAGTCACCTAAGTCTGTCGCCATCATCGCTTCGGATGTTCTGACTGTTGATTTCGAAGTTCAGATATACGCCTCGAACCCACTGGTGCAAGCCTCGACGCAGGCTGTCGCAGTGATCGGTGATTCTTTTATGCTGCAACATCTGACATCGATGTTTCTTTCCTACCACGCGCCTTCTTATCCCGTCAGGCTTTTCGGCAATATTGGTGATGCCATGCGGTGGTTGTCTTGTGGAAACGCAGAGAGCGCTGAAGAGGAAGCCTGAGCGGCAGAGGACAGCTAAGCGCCCGGCCAAGACCGGGCACTTAAGTTCGGTTTACAGGGCTTTAATGTAGCCTGCAAGGTGAACGTCGTCGTTACGGGTCGCTGCCACTTCAAAATCAATTTCCTGACCTTTTTTACCTGAGTGCAGCTCTACTTTTGCCGGCAAGAAAATCGGACGTTTAAATTCAACGTAGATTTCTGCGGCATCGGACCCCAGCATTTTGTGAACACTTGCAGCGGCGCGTCCTTTGGTCCACATACCGTGTGCGAGGTGGCGTTTGAAGCCGAATGCCTTGGCAGCGATTACGCCCCAGTGAATTGGGTTTGGATCACCGGCAACCGGGCCGTACTTCAGACCGAGGTTTGATGGCAGCGTCCAGGTTTCACTTTCACTGTATTCAGGGTTCTCAGGAAGCAACTGCTCTGCTTCTTTCTTCTCGATACCTTTGCTTGGCAGCAGCGCCAGATAAGTGCTCAGGCCTTCCCAAACAAGCTCCATGCCGATGCGGATTTCGGTACGAAGGCTGACTTCCAGACCCTTGTGCGTGCGGTTGGAGCCGGCAAAGAACGCACGAACGTCCAGAGCTTCGCCCAATTTGATACCGCGGTGCTGAGTAATCTTATTGGCTACGTGAACCATACCCATGATGCCCAGAGGGAAGGTACGGTGCAGCATCAGCTCCATGTGTAGCTTGAAAGCAGCAACATGTGGGTAAGTGATTGGCAAAAATTCGCTTTTGGTGTCAAAGCCGCAGATGCTGGCGTAGTCTTTGACATTCTTTTTGCTCGGAACGTGGCCGTAAATGACCGCATCCATGTTTGGCAACTCAGGGTTGCGGATGTTTGTGTTGCGCGAAAACGCAGAGCGCACAGTGTGATTTGCGACGCTCGGAAGCTTTTTTAATTCAATACGGGTAGCGTGATACATAAATAAAGTCCTGAAAAAACTCTTTTCTGACACATATCAAGCCAGATAGTAGGCCGGCCAGAGCAGCTCACCATTGGCGCAATCACGCGGGTTCTGCGTCAGATCGGTCAATAAGGCTTGCAGACGGCCGAGTATCTGGCAAAATCGCACTCTCTTCTTTTTGGAATATCAAACACTTATGTCTGGTGGAATGGCTGAATTGCGCGACTCCGGCATTATGATCCAACTGGCGCATCATGCGATGCTGAAGATGGGGATCAATGCTGATGACGTCTGGCAGCGCCTGGGTGTCACACCCGAGGTACTGCAGGACCGCAATCTGCGTACCCCGCATGACGCCCAGATTATTTTCTGGAGCGTGATGGAGGACGTATCCGGTGACCCGGACATTGGTATTCACCTCGGCGAAAACATGCCTGTCTACAAAGGACAGGTGTTGCAGTACCTCTTTTTGTCGAGTCCAACTTTCGGAGAAGGGTTGAAACGGGCGTTGAGTTATCAGCGTCTGTTGAGCGATGCTTCTCAGGCGAGTATTGAGATCGATAGCCATCAGGCATCTGTAAAAGTCGAATCAGCGAGTGACAAAGTGACCGGCCTGCGTCACCTGAATGAATGCATGGTTCTTGGGCTGGTGCGCTTCTTTGAGTATGTGACCGACGAGCAATTCCGCCCGGCAGCAATTGAATTTACGCACCCTGCGCCAGAGAATTGCGAAGAACACCGCCGTATTTTTGATTGCGATGTGCGTTTCGGGTGCAGCGAGAACCGTATCCGGTTTGATGATAGCCTGTTGGATCTGCCGTCACTGCATGCCGAACCTGAGTTACTGCAACTGCATGAAAAACTAGCCAGTGAGCACGTTGCCAAGCTGGAGCGTCAGGACGTCGTCTCGCGCGTGTACAAGGTTTTTGGTGAAGTTCTTGAGACAGGTCAGGTTAACCTTGATGATGTGGCGGGGCGTCTGGACATGAAGCCGCGCACATTAAGAACGCGTCTGACTGAGGCGGGGACCAACTTTAATCAATTGCTCGCGGACTACCGGTGCAACCTGGCCAAGCGCCTGTTGTCGGGTACCGATGAAAGCATTGATGAGATCGTCTACCTCACCGGCTTTTCTGAACCCAGTACCTTCTATCGGGCCTTCAAGCGCTGGACAAATCAGACGCCGGTTGAGTATCGCAACAGCCGTCGTAGCTGATTGATCTGCGCCATCCGGGACAGCACACGCCAACTTAATGTAAATATTCGCTGAACAGGCGGTTTCTACTCAAGAAAGCAGCTCCTTGACCGATATAGAAGTCACACTCATCGGTTACAGCGGAGCTTGCTATGAACATTCCGTCTTTTTCATCATTCTCCAGTGCGGGTTTTCAGAACTTCGGCAAGAGCCTGGGTAATCTCCAGCGGTCTCCACAGGAGTCCACTCAGTCGCAAGGTGCAGCAAATCGTTCGGCTCAGGCCAATAAACCTGCTGAGGTGGCGGATACCAAGTCAGTCCAACCTGTTTCTACGCAAAGTCCGGAAGTCACAGCGACCAATATACTTCGCCATGTCTATCAGAGTGTGGAAGGCCTTCGCGCAGAAGGAGCCTCCGAGGAACGCATTGCTGAACGTCTGGAGGCGGCCCGAGAGGGGATCGCTAAAGGTTATGGTGAAGCGCGTGCAATTCTTGAAGACTTAGGTCGCCTTGATGAGTCTCTGGCAGCCGATATCGATAAGGGCGAAGCGCTCATTGCCGAAGGGCTGAAGCAGATTGAGGCCGGAGAGAAACCAGATTTACTGACACCCAAAGTCCCTGAGCGTGATGACGCTCCGCAAAGCGCAACCCCCACAGGTTTTACTCTTGCTGGCACCAGATCATCACAGAGCCTGTCGCTTGAGGTCGTGACCCGCGACGGTGACAAGGTGACGGTGAATTTTCGTCAGAAAGAGGGTGGCATCAGCCTGACTACGCCGGGAATGAGCCTTACCGCGAGTGCATTTTCCAGCCGGTTTGATATGCAGATTGATGGCAATCTGGATGAAGGAGAGCTTAATGCCCTGCAAACCCTGTTCGACGATGTGGGTAAACTGAGCGAGACTTTTTACGGTGGCGACCTAGGTGCGGCACTCGAAGAGGCCATGCAGCTAGGCTTTGATGGCAATGAACTGGCTTCTATGAGCCTGGAGCTGCGCCAGCGAAGCTTCTCGAGCGTTTCTCGTGCCTACGGGGAATCTGGTCCGTCGTTACCAACGCAGCGCCTTGAGTCGCAGCAGAACATGATTACCGACTACGTCAAGAGCTATACCGAAGCCCTGGATCGCGCGAGACCGCTTGCTGAGCCAAAAGATACCTTGCAGAAAATGCTCGAGGCGCTGGCTCCGGACGAATCTCGGCTGGACGCATTGCGCCAATTTAACGATGGTCTGAGTAAGCTGCTTAATCGTTGATTCTCTTCTAGCCGGATAGAAACCGGCCAACATGTCGCCAGATAGGATTACACGTCTGGCGGCGGTATACTTTCCTACCTGTTTTTATTTCGGTAAACCAACCTTGAGCTACGTTCTTCTTGGTACTTCCGAGTGCCACCTGTGTGATCAGGCTGCTGCAATTGTGACTGAGGGCGCAGAGGGCCTTGCGGTGACCGTATACATTGAAGATATTACCGATATTGAAGGTGGCGTAGATCTTTACGGTCTGCGGATACCGGTCCTTCGTAACGAAATAACGGGCGAAGAACTTAACTGGCCGTTTACGGCACTTGAGGTCCGCGCTTTGTTCAGCGCTTCAGATAAGGAATCAAAATGACCAGAGCATTGTTTTCTGTTTTTGCGGCAGCGGCCTTTTTGACGGGTTGCGCAAGTAACCAATTCTCTCCCAAAGGGGACGCTATTTTTTACGCGCTTCAGGCCGATACCATGATGAATACCTGGCGTTATGAATGCGCTGCGGTTAGTGGTCGCGCTAATTACGCCGCGGAAACTGCACGAGCAGACTGGTGGCAACGCAACGGTGATGCTGTCGAGGCTGCGGACTTCGGTCTCGCTTACAACCTGATTACCGTGACTGATACCCGTCTGGATACGGGAGCCCGGGTCGCCATGGGGCTCACCTGGGAAGTACAGGAACGCGCCGTGCAGACGGTTCGTAACAAGCTCGACGGCGCTTCCGATAAAGAAGCTCTGTGTGTGAAGATCCTTGGAGAATATCAGGCAGGCAAGTGGGATATTAAAGGCTCAGAGGATATTCAGCAGGCTCTAGCCAGTCTGGAGGCTACCGCTGCGAGTGAGCAGGGTACTTACCGTGAGCGCAAAGGCATAGTTGAAACAGCAACTGGTAAGCGTTACGGACGTTCGCTCTACGTTGTTGAAAAGCTGTCTGACCAGCAAAGCTGCGACCGCTCAGGTGTAAGCCTGATTAAAGGTGAGTGGCCTTACGAAATCTACAACGTTGAGTGTGATGATCAGCCTCTGAGTATTGTGCGTTGCGAGTGGGGTCGTTGCACTTTCGTTGAATAAGCTCCAGAGAGCTTGGGTTAAAAATATAAATAAAAGTAAAAAGGAGGCCGTAGCCTCCTTTTTATTGCCTGATTTTTCAGGTTTTACTCGAGGCTCAGCAATGGGCGGTTAGACTTCAGAATCGATTCGCCAATCCCTTTGACTTGAGTAAGGTCTTCGACCTTGCTGAACTCACCATGCTCGTTGCGGTGAGCAACGATGGCTTCTGCTTTCGTTTTACCAACGCCTTTTAATTCGCTGAGCTCTTCAGCAGAGGCTGTGTTGATATTGACCGGGCCGTTTGGCTCTTCGGCATGAACTGAAGAGAAGGCCAGGGAGATGGCAAGAGCGAAGAGAGCAATAAATCCTTTCATTTTTTATGTTTCCTTTTGTGATATCCGAAACCTGCGAACAGGTAAGTAGTTCTCTGAACTCAGAGACTTTCAGACTACCAGTGAGAAAACGATGAAAGATATAAGAAGAAATTATTAAAAAAAGGCCGCATTTAAGGCCTTTTTATGGGGCTTAAGGCGCCTTGATAGCACCTTTGGCCGTTCTTGTTGCAAGTGGCTTATTCAGCAGACTTTTTATCCGCCGCTTTTTTAGCCGCTGCCTTCTTAGCGGTAGTTTTCTTCGCAGCGGTTTTTTTCGTTGCAGCTTTTTTCGGGGCCGCTTTTTTCTTTTCAGTGATGTTCCACTGTTTGCCGTCCCAGGTTGCGCTCCAGCCGGTCGCTTTCCCTTCGCTTTCCGTCATCACGTATTGTTCTTTGGACTTACGGCTGTAGCGAATAATGGTCGGATTGCCATCGCTGTCTTTTTCCGGCGCACTCATCAGGAAGTGGTACTTAGGATCGATCTCATCTTTGTGAGGAATGATCTCTGATACCAGTGGTGCACGGGTTTCACGTTTGCGTGGGAACTGGCTGGCTGCGAGGAAAAGACCGCTGGCACCGTCACGTAGTACGTAGGTATCTTCCACTTTTTCGCATTGCAGCTCCGGCATCGGGACCGGGTCCATCTTAGGCGGCGCAGCTTCACCGTTTTTCAGCAGTTTACGCGTGTTCTTACACTCGTCATTAGTGCAGCCAAAGTACTTACCAAAGCGGCCAGACTTGAGCTGCATTTCAGAACCGCACTTGTCGCACTCGAGCGTTGGACCGTCGTAACCTTTGATGCGGAATTGACCTTCCTCAACTTCGAAGCCTTCGCAGTCCGGGTTATTGCCGCAGATGTGTACTTTGCGTTTTTCATCCAGCAGGTAACTTTCCATGGCGGCATCACAGATCTTACAACGACGCTTATCCATCAGGCGGCGGCTTTCTGCCTCGTCATCTTCGTCAGCGCTGATGACTTCATCACCGGGAATCAGGTTCAGTGTCTGGGTGCAGCGTTCCTTCGGTGGCAGGCTGTAACCTGAGCAGCCGAGGAATACACCGGTAGAACCATTACGAATCTGCATATGGCGACTACAGGTAGGACACTCAATGTCCGTGTCGACAGGATCGTTCGGACGCATGCCATTTTCACTGCCAGCTTCTTCCAGCTTATCGGTGAAGTCGTTGTAGAAGTTGTTCAGTACCGCCTTCCAGTTAGCATCACCGTCGGCGATTTCATCCAGCTTTTCTTCCATCGTGGCAGTAAAGCTGTAGTCCATCAGGTCGGTGAAGTTTTCTGTCAGACGACTGGTGACAATATCGCCCATCTTCTCAGCGTAGAAGCGTCGTCCTTTCAGGCTGACATAACCACGATCCTGAATGGTCGAAATAATCGAAGCATAGGTAGAAGGTCGGCCAATGCCACGCTTCTCGAGTTCTTTAACCAGCGCTGCTTCAGAGAAGCGTGGAGCAGGTTTAGTAAAGTGCTGCTTCGGTTCAAGCTCTTCCAATTTGAGAACATCACCTTCCTGAACGTCAGGGAGCAGAACATCATCGTCGCCCTTGCTGCCAGCAGGTGGCAGTACTTTAAGGTGACCGTCGAAGCGGATGACGCGTCCTTTCGTGCGAAGCTCATAGTCACCAGAGTGGACCGTAACGGTAGTGCTGGTGAATTTGGCATCGTTGGTCTGACAGGCGACAAAGCGGCGCCAGATCAGGTCGTACAGACGCTCGGCGTCCGGCTCCATGGAGGACAGGTCACCGGAACGCAGGCGGACATCAGAAGGGCGGATGGCTTCGTGCGCTTCCTGTGCGCCTTCTTTGCTGCTGTACTGGCGAGGATTATCCGGCAGGTACTCCGCGCCCAGTTTGTCGTTGATGTAGTCGCGAACGCTGGCCACGGCATCCTGGCTGAGGTTCGTTGAGTCCGTACGCATGTAGGTGATGTAACCGGCTTCATACAGGCGCTGAGCCAGTGTCATTGTTTTCTTAACGCTGTAGCCCAGACGGGTACTCGCGGCCTGCTGCAGCGTCGATGTAATAAAAGGTGCCGCAGGGCGGGAACTGGTTGGCTTGTCTTCGCGCTTGGTGACCTTGAAAGGCCCTTTGCGGATGATATCCAGTGCTGACGTTGTATCAGCCTCGTTGTTCGGGCGGAATTCTTTGCCGGCGGCTTTTACCACCTGGGCCCGCAGATCATCGCCACTGTCTGATTTCAGATTGGCAAAGGCTTCCCAGTACTCTTCTGGAATAAAGGCACGAATTTCACGTTCGCGTTCGACAATCAGGCGTACAGCAACGGACTGAACACGCCCCGCAGACAGGCCGCGGGCGACTTTTGCCCAAAGTAGAGGGGAAACCATGAAGCCAACAACACGGTCGAGGAAACGACGCGCCTGCTGAGCATTCACACGGTTGATGTTCAGCTCTGAAGGCTGTTCAAACGCCGCCTGAATAGCCTTCTTGGTGATTTCGTTAAACACCACACGACGGTATGGTTTTGATTCGCTGCCGATAACTTCCCGCAGGTGCCATGCAATGGCTTCCCCTTCGCGGTCCAAATCCGTTGCGAGATAGATCTGGTCGGCATTCTTGGCCAGACGTTGCAGTTCTTCGACGACTTTTTCTTTACCCGGGAGCACTTCGTAGCTGGCTTTCCAGTCGTTATCCGGATCAATACCCATCCGGTTAATCAACTGATCATGAGCCTTCTTCTTTCTATACTCGGCTTTCTCGTCGGGTGACATCTTGCGCGTCAGGGCAGCCTGTCGGGCACGTTCTTTCGGATCTGACTTGGTTGCTCCCCCCGAAGTGGGCAGGTCGCGGATGTGGCCGACACTGGATTTTACGATGAAATCTTTGCCGAGATACTTATTGATCGTCTTCGCCTTAGCAGGCGACTCCACAATCACCAGTGATTTGCCCATAGTCCGTTCAGATACCTTAATAGGGCGCGGGCACAGGATGCCAACGCCTGAAATTCCACTGACCGGCTTGATGAAGTCACCGGACAGGCTCAATTAGGCGACACTTTAAAACCAAAACATGGGGTGAGGTCAAGTCTCATGATCAGCGCAGTAAATCAGCGGACACTCAGAAACTTGCTAAACTTTGGTAGATCAACACCCTTTATTTAACTTTGCCACCTGTTGTCAGGAATAGCACAAAACATACGGAGTTGGAAAATATGTCGGCAATCGGACTGGTTCTGGCGATCGCTGTACCGCTGGCGTTACTCATGCTGGGTGCCGTTGTTTACAACCGTAACCTGCAGAAGAAGCAGGCGAAGCAGAATCAGGCGCGACTGATCCGCCAGAAGGCTGGAGACCTGCTCGAGGCGCTGGAGTACCTGATGCTGGTCGACAGTCACCGCGACATTCAGTCTGCCGTGCTTGAACGGGTGAAAGAGCTGTACGCGCTGGCAGCAAGCCAGGCTGGGGCCGAAGCAGGTAAGGGGGACTTTGATGCTGAACCTTACGAACAGAAAATCAAAGCGGATGGCCCTTTTCGCCGTGTTCTGAAGAGCGACCGCGAGCTGAAATACGGCCGCCGGCAATTCTCGGCAGTGCTCAAAGCACTTACCCTGATGGCAAAAAAGAAGCAGATTTCCGAGACGGCCATGGTCGAGTATCGGCGTTACCTAAAGATGACCCTGCTGGAGCGCGAGGTAGATACATACACCGCTCAGGGCGATGTTGCTGCTGGGCGTGGTGATATAGTGACTGCGGCCAACTATTTCAAAGCTGCGCGTAAACTCCTGATCGAATTTGATATTCAGTTTCCGGAGAAAAACCAGAGGGTGAAGGCCATTGCCGAGAAAACGGCTGCGCTCTATCGCGGTGAGAAAAATGAGGTCCTCGACGAGCCTGAAGGTCCGAACGACAATCTGTCCAAAGCACTGTCAAAGGAGGCTGCAGCGGAGACTAATGAGTTTGGCATGCCTACCGACCCGAGCGCAGTCAAAAAACGCTACTGAAGTGAGATTGAGCCTCCGCTGTGCGAGGTAGCATGACAGCGAGGATTACATCTGGCATCTTAGTTACTTCTACTCTCTACAAAATTTATCTGCTCTTCCGCTGTGTCTGATTTCACTCATTTGCTCGAACGCTTGCTGCCTACTACCGACCTGAGTATGGGTTCTGGACTGATTGCACGTCATAACGTTCGAGGTCTTGATTTTGAATGCCTGCACCTTGAGCAGATTGATCCTCTGATGTCCGGTAATAAAGTCTTTAAACTGCTCGGACACCTCCAGGCGTGGGAAGAATCGGGAAGGTCATCCCTGATCAGCTTTGGCGGCCGCTGGTCTAATCATCTGCATGCGCTGGCATTTGCTGCTCAACGGCTCAACATCCCAGTGGAAGCCTGGGTGTTGGGCTACCCCGAGCAGCCTCTGACGCCCACCTTGCAGGACTGCATCGATGCTGGCATGAGAATACGCTTCTGCGGCCGTGATCAATACGCTATGCGTTACGACGAAGTGTGGAGGACTCAACTGGCGGTTGAGTCAGATGCCTGGGTGATTCCCGAGGGGGGCGACGGTCCAGGAGGCAGGGAGGGATTCGGCCTGCTTGCGTCGCTGTTCGAGCCCTACGACGAAGTCTGGGTTGCTGCGGGCACCGGGACGACGGCGCAGGGAATTGCTGAGCAGTTAAGAGCAGATCAGACCTTAGTAATCGTCAATGCTGTTCAGGATCAGGGAGCGCTTGAGGCACAGTTAAAAGCGAGCTCCTATTCCCCTGAAATACGTTTTGCGCACCAGCCAGAAAACCTGCGATTCGGTAAATTATCTCTGGCGCTCAGGGAACTGATTGCCGATGCAGACCGGGCGGGCCTGATGCTTGACCCTGTCTATACCGTACGTTTGCTCGCGGCCTGGCTCATGGCACAGGATACTGAGCCAAGACGCAGCCTGCTGGTTCATAGTGGCGGACTGCAAGGTCGCCGCGGTGTATCGGGTCTTAGGTACTCAACGTTATAGATGTATCGTTTGGGGTTAACTGTGCCAGTCAGGCGCGACCATCATCCAGCGTTCAGTTTCTCCCCAACCGTTCTGGAGCTTCTCCATCCGGGCAATCGCAAGAGGGATGCTCAGATATTGATAAGCACGGGTGAGGTATTTCAGAAGCTCATCCCGCGTGATCGCAAACGAAGAGAACACCGGGCTTAGCCAATCCTGTTTTGATAAAACGTACCAGTGTCCTTCGGGTAAGTAGTGAGCCTGCTCAATCGGGCACCAGTAGCCCGACCAGTGGTCTGGGCTGATCTCGACAGGCAAAGGTGCTGCCGATACATCATGCGCTGGCGCAAACAGGCAGCCACGCATAATGGCGAAAGATTGCACGGGGGCAGGGGCAAGCTGCTTGATTTCACTCAGAGCGACCGGGTTCTGAGCCAGTGGCAGCTGATGCTCGAAGGTGTGCTGTATTTTACGGCTGAGAAGATCCCGGCGATTCGGGCCGACCCAGTCATCCTCAACGCCAAGGTAGAATTTGAGCGCAAGCTCAATGTGCAGGGTGCTTTGTCCGCGCGGAATCAGCAGATCCAGTTCGCCGAGGGTTCTTCCTTCATCGGTAATCTGCTGGTTGGCGATGAACGGAATATCTGAGCTGCTTAATGCGGATTGCCACAGTTGCTCGAAACGGAAACCAAGGCGTGGGCTCTGAAAATCGGGTGACAGAGTGGTCCCTTTCAAACGGCTTTCGCTCAGCTCTGGCAATATTTCTGTTAGCGGCGGTGTTACGCTGCTGCTCAGGAGAGACGGGCCAAAGATGCTCCAGAGCAGATCGCGCTTGTTCTTATCCTGAATATCGAAGAATGCTTCCGGGGTGGTCGCCATGGGGTCAAGCCTGGTGTTCTGCGGTATAGTATATAAAAAGATGCTGCAGCAGGATGGTGACTGCAGCCCGTGATTTGTTGAGGTTACCAGTTTTCTGATGGAAGAGTTCCGCAATATCGGTCTGATCGGCCGACTGAACAGTAATAAAGTGATAGATACTATCCGTCGTTTGTCGCGTTATCTGCTCGATGAGGGGTATCACACCATTCTGGACGACCGTATCGCGGAGGTGATGCCGGGTCACGGAATGCAGGTCAGCAATGTGAATATGCTGGGCGAGATCTGCGATCTTGTGATCGTAGTGGGCGGTGACGGCAGCCTTCTTGGTGCTGCGCGGGCTCTGGCTAAGTTCAACACACCGGTACTGGGCATTAACCGTGGTCGTCTTGGGTTCCTGACCGACATCAGCCCGGATGAAGAGATGTGCGAAGCAGTTCAGGCGGTACTCGACGGCGACTATATAGAAGAAAGACGTTTCCTGCTGGATGCGGAAATCAAACGGGATGGTAACCCGATTGGCTCAGCCACCGGCTTGAACGACGTGGTTCTGCACCCGGGTAAGTCAGCCCGGATGATCGCCTTTGACCTCTATATCGAAGGTCAGTTTGTTTATCACCTGCGTTCTGATGGTCTGATTGTTTCAACACCGACTGGATCTACCGCCTATGCTTTGTCTGGGGGTGGCCCGATTATGCATCCGCGTCTGGATGCACTGGTTCTGGTGCCAATGTTTCCGCATACGCTGTCGAGTCGACCGATTGTGGTTGACGGCAAGGCAGAAGTGAAAATAGTTGTGGATGCGAGCCAGGGGCTGTATCCGACGATCAGTTGTGACGGCCAGACACACATTCCTTGTGCACCGGGTGACAGCATCACTATCCGTAAAAAAGCGCACAAGCTGAAACTGATCCATCCGAAAGGTCATAACTTTTACGAGATCTGTCGTACTAAGTTGGGCTGGAGCAGTAACCTCGGAGACTGAATATGCATCAGGGATATGACCTGATAGGCGACATTCACGGCTGTGGCCTGACGCTGATCGACCTGCTCGAACAGATGGGTTACAGCAAGCGCAATGGGGTGTATCAGCATCCGAAGCGCAAAGTCGTTTTCCTCGGGGACATCGTTGACCGTGGGCCGAATATCCGGCTTGCCTGTCATATCGTGCGAGACATGGTGGAAGCCGGGCACGCCGATATCGTTATGGGTAATCACGAGTACAACGTCGTCACTTATCTGAGTGAGGCGCCGGCGGGCATGCGCCAGCCGTTTCTGCGTCCGCACACGCCGCGCAACAATTTTATTGTTGAACAGACATTAGAGCAGTTTGCGAATTACCCGCAGGAATTCAATGAAATGCTCGATTGGTTCCTGACTATTCCCTTGTTCCGTGAGTACGAACACTTCCGGGTGGTCCATGCTTGCTGGGATCATCAGATGATCGACGAGTATCTGCGCCGTTATGGCTCGAATCACATAACGAAAGACATGCTACCTGAGTCTGTGCAGACGGATTCATTTCTGTACCAGTTTCTGGATCGGATGTTACGCGGAACCTCGCTGAAATTGCCTGATGGTCGTTCAATGACGGCAAAAGACGGCATGGTCAGACAGTTCTTCAGAACCAAGTTCTGGGCGGGAGACCCGCAGCGCTATAACGATGTGATTTTTCAGCCTGACCCTCTGCCTGAAGATCTGCAGCATGCGCTACTCAGTGAAGACGAGAAAGAGCAGTTACTGTTTTACGGGCCTGATGAAAAACCTCTGTTTATCGGACATTACTGGATGTCAGGCTTGCCCGAGCCCATCGTACCCAACATCGCCTGTCTTGATTACAGTGCAGTGAAGTACGGTCGCCTGGTCGCGTATCGGATGGATACCGAACGTCATCTGCAGAAGGGCAAATTTGCCTGGGTCCGCGTTGAAAAGAAAGAGCGCTGATGCAACCGCTGGCCGTATTAAGTGCTCCACTGGAGACTGACCTGTCGCCTCTGACACGGCATTTGTGGTCAGAGAAAATAGTGCATCGCGTTGTCGAGGAAGGTAATCAGCAGGTGTTATTGATTGCCGACCCCGACGATATCGAGCGTATCAAAGAGCTGCTGGACGACTGGAGAGAAGGCTCATTAGCGGAGCCAGTGGCTGTCGGGAGTTCTGGCCCTTCGATCATCCAACGGCTGACCGCAGTGCCGTTAACGGTTGCTCTCATAGTGCTGGTGGCTTGCGTGTTTGGCTGGCAGCATGTTTCGAATGACTGGCACGCATGGCTGGAGAATAGCCAGTCTCTCTGGCCCGACGCCCGAAATCAGCTTTCTACCTATCTGAATATGTCGTTCTGGGAAATGTGGCGGCCAACGCTGCTGCACTTTAGTGTGATGCATCTGCTGTTCAATACCTTGTGGATCTGGGTACTGGCCGGAGCCATGGAACGTCAGGGCGAGCGTTTCGGAATTCTGGCATTGCTTGTACTGTGCGGCATTAGCGGAAACCTGTTGCAATGGTGGCTGGCTGGTCCAGCGTTCGGTGGTATCTCGGGCGTTGTCTATGGTTTAGCGGCCTGGACCGGGCTTCGTCAGTACCGTTACAGAATTAATTATGGCGTTCCTCCGGCCTTGTTGGGGGTAATGATTTTCTTTATGGTGATTATGCTGTTCGGCGACACCGTGGTGCCGGGCCTGTCGGGGTCTGCTCATGGCGGGCATCTGGGCGGTTTATTGTGTGGCTTCCTGCTGGCCGTGATCTGGCCAAATCCTAATCGGAGAAATAATGAATCTTGAAGATCTGATCCGTTCGCTTACACCCGAAGTGTACGAAAACCTGAAAAATGCTGTTGCAACCGGGCGTTGGCCAAATGGCCGCAAGCTTGAGGATGGGCAGCGGGAATTATGCATGGAAGCCATCATCTATTACGAAAACACCCACGATGTGCCTGCCGATCAACGAGTAGGATATCTCGATCAGGGGTGCAAATCTGGTAAAGACGACGACACTCAACCGCTGAATATCCAATGAGCAAGTCAGAATTTTCCGGCCATCTGGATAAGATGCGCATTCGCCCAGCGGCAACGGTGGCATACTCGCTGGTGCTCAACAATGAAGAGTACCCGATCAACGATTTTCTCGGAAAAAGCCTGTCCCTCTCGTGGGAGGGCGACATCCATTGTCGTGCCTGTAACCGGCCAACCAATAAAAGTTTCAGCCAGGGATATTGTTACCCCTGCTTTACCAAACTGCCGGAATGCGATTCCTGCATCATGAGCCCTGAAAAGTGCCACTTTCACCTTGGTACCTGCCGGGATGCAGCGTGGGGTGAGCGCGTTTGTTTTAACGATCATATCGTTTACCTGGCCAATTCGTCGGGCATCAAGGTCGGCATTACGCGGATGAAGAACATGCCTTCCCGCTGGCTGGATCAGGGCGCTGCGCAAGCCTTACCAATTGCGAGAGTCGCAACACGACGACTGGCAGGGTTGGTCGAAGATATTATCCGCCGCGATATCGCCGATAAAACGAACTGGCGGGCAATGCTGAAAGGCGATTCGCCAGAACTGGACCTGGTCGCAGAAAGAGACCGCCTCAAAGAACATTTTGCTGAAGAACTCAATCAGCTTGAGCTGGAGCAGGGTCCTGGCTCAATTACATGGTTGACGAACGAGAGCGTCCGGCACTTTAATTACCCAGTAATTGAATACCCGACCAAAGTAAGTAGTCATAATTTCGATAAAACCGCAGAAGTATCGGGGCGCCTGATGGGCATGAAGGGGCAGTACCTGATTCTCGATACTGGAGTCATCAATGTGCGGAAATTTACCTCATACAACGTCAGAGTGACAGTGAACAGGGAGTCTTAACATGCGTGACGCTCAACCGAAGGCGATTCAGTTAGCGGACTACCAAGCACCCGCCTATCAAGTGACGGATACCCATCTTAAATTTGAGTTAAACGATGGCTATACACAGGTGCATTCCGTTCTGACACTCAAGCAGGCCGGGGACGGTAATGAACTCGTACTTAACGGGCAGGACCTTGAACTTCTTAGTATCCGTCTTGACGGAAACGAACTGACGAACGATGACTATGTGGTGGGTGAGGAAACACTGACTCTCAGTAGCTTAGGCGCTTCACATACTTTGGAAATATCTACTCAGATATATCCAGAAAAAAATACAGCATTGGAAGGGCTGTATCGTTCAGGCGGTATGTATTGCACACAGTGCGAGGCCGAAGGCTTCCGTCGTATCACTTACTACCCGGACCGCCCGGATGTTATGTCAGTGTTTACAACTGAAATAATCGCCGATGCTGAACAGTTCCCAGTGTTGCTGTCGAACGGCAACCCGGTGAGTGAAAAAACTGAAGATGGCAAAAAGCACGTCGTCTGGCACGATCCGCATAAAAAGCCGGCCTACCTGTTTGCGCTGGTGGCAGGGGATCTTCAGGTTCGTGATGATCACTTCACTACCTGCTCAGGTCGTGAAGTGCTGCTGCGGATTTTTGTTGAACCTCAGAACGTTGATAAAACAGAATACGCACTGGACGCTCTGAAGCGCTCTATGCGATGGGACGAAGAAGTCTATGGCCGCGAATACGATCTGGATATTTTCATGATCGTCGCCGTTGATGACTTCAACATGGGGGCCATGGAAAACAAAGGTCTGAATATTTTTAACTCGTCCTGTGTTCTCGCTAACCCAGCTACCGCGACCGATGCCGCGTATCAACGTATCGAAGCCATTGTGGCTCACGAATATTTTCACAACTGGTCGGGCAACCGCGTTACCTGTCGCGACTGGTTTCAGTTAAGCCTCAAAGAAGGTTTTACTGTGTTCCGGGATGCCTGTTTCTCCGCGGATATGAATTCACCCACTGTGAAACGAATTGAAGACGCCAGTATGCTGCGCACTGTTCAGTTCGCGGAAGACGGTGGGCCGATGGCGCATCCGGTGCAACCAGACTCCTACATCGAGATTTCCAACTTCTACACAGTGACCATCTATGAGAAAGGCGCTGAAATTGTTCGTATGTTGCACAAAATTCTGGGCGCCGAAGGATTCCGTAAAGGTTCTGATCTGTATTTCGAGCGCCACGATGGTCAGGCTGTCACCATCAACGATTTTGTTCAGGCAATGGAAGACGCCAATGGCGTTGATCTCAGCCAGTTCCGCCTCTGGTACAAACAGTCGGGTACGCCGGTGGTTGAAGTACTTACCCAATACGATCATGCGGCAGAACGCCTGACTATTAATCTGCGCCAGAGTATCCCTGACACACCAGGGCAAACGAATAAGAAGCCGCTGTGGATTCCTGTTCAGTTGGGCTTTATTGCTCAAAGCGGCGAAGATATGGAAATTCGCCCGGACAAAGCCGATTCGTGGACCGAAGAAAGCCAGGTTCTGCATTTCCGCGAGGCCGAGCAGACCTTCAGTTTCGGTGGCGTGATCGAAGAGCCTGTTGTGTCACTGTTCCGCGATTTCTCCGCGCCGGTGCGTATTAATTATCAGCACAGCCAGTCTGCGTTGCGCTTCATGTTGCAGCACGACAGTGATGGTTTTAACCGCTGGGATGCCGGACAGCAACTGATGCTGCACTGGATTGCGCTGGCGGAGAAAGGGCGTTTTAAGCTCGTTAAAGAAGACATTGACGCACTGCACAGTGTAATCAGTGACGAGAGTCTGGACCCGGCGATGGTTGCTTACCTGATGGCATTGCCATCCGAGGCGTACATCGCAGAAACGCGGAAGTCTTATGATCCTGTCGCTATTCACAATGGTCGTGAGCAGGTTCTGTCTGAGGTGGCTGAAGCGTTAAACGAAGACTTTAAGGCTTGCTACGAACGCTTGAATGTCCCTGCCGAATACCAGCCTGCACCGGCTGATATGGCGCGTCGCTCGCTGAAAAATCTTGCGCTTTCGTACTGGGCGCGCGCATCTTCGGATGGTATCGAAGCGGCTAAGGCGCAGTTTAACAGTGCAGACAACATGACCGATCAGATGGCGGCACTGCGTGTTCTCGTGACATGCGGTGATGAAGCTGAAGCGCAGGAAGCACTGAATGCGTTTTACGAGCAGTGGAAACACGATTCACTGGTTGTAAATCAGTGGCTGACAGTCCAGTGTGGCTCTTCACGATTGGGCTCGCCGGAGCATATTGAAAAAATGCTGGAGCACGAAGCATTCGACTGGCGCAACCCCAACAAGGTGCGCTCAGTCATTGGTGCGTTTGCGAATCAGGCACTGTGTCATTTTCATAGTGAAAATGGCCGTGGTTACCGTCTGCTGGCAGATGCAGTTATCCGTTTGAACGCAAGCAACCCTCAGATAGCTTCACGACTCCTGACGCCACTGACCCGCTGGAAGCGTTTAGTGCCAAGTCAGTCACACTTGATGAAAGCTGAGTTGCAACGAATCATGGATGGCGGCAGTCTCTCGAAAGACGTGTATGAAGTTGTTAGCAAGAGTTTGGTTTAAGGAAAACTGATCTGATGGATCTTTCAGGTATCATCCGTGTAAAACGCGGTTTCTCATTGCTTGCCACGCTATGCGTGGCGGGTGGTATGTTTGTGTCGCAGGCCTATGCCTCTGTCTCAGTTTCTGAAGCCGAACGGCTTAAGTCTGTCCTCACTCCCATGGGTGGGCAGCGCGAGGGCAACGGCCGTGATATTCCCCCATGGCGGGGTGGACTGACTCTGCCGCCGGTTGAATATAAAGAGCCAGGGCAACATCACCCTGATCCATTTCCGGACGACCAGCCTCTGTTTACTGTGACTGCTCAGAACATGAATCAGTACAGCAATAATCTGACAGAAGGGCAGAAAGAGATGTTCAGGACATACCCTGACACCTTCAAAATGCCTGTGTACCAGACTCGTCGTACAGCTGCAGCACCTGAGTGGGTATATGAAAACACCTACAAAAATGCGTTACGTGCCGAATTAGCAGACGGTGGTAACTCGCTTCTTTATTCGTACGCGGGTATTCCGTTCCCCATCCTGAGTGATAATAAAAATCAGGCGGGTGTTCAGGCGGTCTGGAATCACATTACTCGCTGGCGTGGCACCTACCTGCAGCTGCAGGCTTCAGAGGTTGCAGTTCATCAGGACGGCAAGTTCACACCGACTACGGTAGAGCAACAGGTTGAATTCAACTACTACCGTCAGGATAAAACGATTGAAGAGCTGGATAACTTACTGTTCTATTATCTGTCTGTGACCAAAGCACCAGCGCGTCTCGCTGGTGGTGCGGTACTGGTCCATGAACCTCTTAACCAGGCAAACGATGCCCGGCAGGCTTGGGGTTACAACGCTGGTCAGCGTCGTGTACGTCGTGCCCCTAACCTTGCGTACGACACGCCTATTGCCGCTGCCGATGGCTTACGCTATGCCGACGACACGGACATTTATAACGGTTCGCCGGACCGCTATAACTGGAAACTTATCGATAAACGCGAAATTTACATTCCATACAATAACTATCGTCTCACCTCGAATGAGGCAAGTTACAACGATATTCTGCGCCCAGGGCATCTCAACCCAGAATACACCCGCTATGAAAAACATCGTGTCTGGGTCGTTGAAGGTACGCTTAAAGATGGTATGAGGCATGTTTACAGCAAAAGAGTGTTCTATATTGATGAAGATACCTGGAGCATTGCGGTAGCAGATCAGTACGATATGAATGGCCAGTTGTGGCGTGTGAGCATGGCCTATATTAAGACGTATTATGAGCTACCGGTGACCTGGACGGGCATGGATGTGTTCCATGATCTTCGCGACCGCCGCTACCATGTACAGGGCTTGATGAACGAAGAGCCCGAAGAAATTGACTACAGTAACCCACCTCCGGGTGACCGTTACTTCACACCGGCTGAATTGCGTCGACGCGGACGCCGATAACACCTCCCCGGTAATTTTCACTGTCAAGGGGGCGTAGCAGTAAGGTGCGGGAAGCGCCAGTTTGGTTACATAACGTAACAAGAGCGTGTTAGTCAGTGGTAGGGCTGTCCGCTAGACTAGCGCCGCTTTAATAATGCTAATAATACGGGGTTTTATATGTTTTCTGATTTGGTCAGGCCATGGGCAGGCAACCAAAAGAGCGGGCTAAGCCTCCTCTCGGGTCTGTTCATTAGCGGGGCTCTGGCTACATCAACCGGAGCATTCGCAGAGTGGCAGGATCCTCTCCAGACACCTGCAATGTCGTCCGACAAGGCGCATGAATCATTGTTACTTGATGTTACAGATCGTGGTCAAGCGCTTGTCAGTGTTGGTGCCTACGGCCACGCTATCGTTTCAACAGACAACGGCTTCACCTGGAGTCAGGGTAGCGTTCCTGTAACCACAACCTTAACTTCCGTTGATTTTGCTGATGAACAGAATGGCTGGGCTGTCGGCCATGACGGCGTGATTCTCAACACGATGGACGGTGGATCAAACTGGACGAAACAGTTTGACGGCTTCAAAGCCAATGAAGCGATGCTGAGGTCGGCACGGAATAACCTGACAAATGCGGAAGAGCGCTTAGAAGCAATTCAGGAAACGGGCTCCGATATGGATGTAGAGCAGGCCATGACTGCTCTGGAGAATGCAGAATTTGCATTTCAGGATGCTGAGTACGATCTCGAAACTGGCTCGACCAAACCCTTCCTTGATGTGTATTTCTGGTCAGCGAGAGAAGGTATTGCAGTCGGTGCGTACGGGATGGCCTTCCAGACGATGGACGGTGGCAATGAGTGGTTTGAAATCAGTTCAAGACTGCCAAACCCGAATCGCTTGCACCTCAACGCAATTACCCGCGTCGGCGAACGCTCACTGACAATTGTCGGTGAAATGGGGCTTATGCTTCGATCAGACGACATGGGTGAAACCTGGGTTGGTCAGTCAGCACCTTACGACGGCTCTCTTTTTGGATTGCTCGATGAAGGGGATACCCAGATTCTTTTCGCTCTGCGCGGACACACCTACCGCTCCGATGATGACGGCATTACCTGGCAAGTGCTCGATACCGGTTCTGAGCAAACTCTGCTGGGAGGTTTCAGTTCAGATCGAGGTGCGATGCTAGTCGGAAACGGCGGTAGCGTGGTGACGCTGAACGCTCAGCTATCAGGAGCAGAATCGACAATCATCGCTGGCCGCAAAGGCGCAGCATCAGTTATTCGCAGTGAAGCCGGGCATTTCGTTATTGCCGGCGACGCTGGCATTCAATTGGTAAGCAGAGAGGGCAAATTGTTGCAACGTCAGGCAGAAATGAGCGGGGAGAAAGGCAATGAGTGAACAGAAGCACCATTACTCCTCTGAGCCAGAGCACTACATTCTGTCTTCAGAATCGGAGCCGTTTCTTGAACGCCTGATCTTTAACAATCGCTCGCTGGTCATCGTCGTACTGATGGCCCTGACTGCGTTATTTGGCTATGGCCTGAGTAAGGTTACGCTGGATGCCAGTATCGAAAAGTATATCCCTCTGAACCACGAGTACATCCAGAACTACCTTGTTCATAAAGATGAGATGAAAAGTGGTGTAGCCAACGTAAAAATTGCTGTCGAAACAACTGACGGTGACATTTTTACCCAGGACTACATGGATACTCTGAGTAAAATCAGTGACGAAATCTTTTTCGTTAAGGGTGTCGACCGCTCCGGAATGGAGTCTCTCTGGACACCGAACGTCCGTTGGATGGAAGTGACCGAGGAAGGTTTTCAGGGCGGCCCGGTTATTCCGAGCACCTATGATGGTTCTCCTGACAGCCTCGAACAGGTTCGTCAGAATGTCTTGAAGTCGGGTCAGGTTGGTCGTCTGGTGGCGAACAACTTCGAGTCTTCGATCATTAATGTTCCACTGGTTGAGTACAACCCGGACACGGGTGAAAAACTAAGCTACGCAACGTTCAGCGCGGACCTTGAAGAGAAAATCCGCAATAAATACGGCAGTGATCAGTACCGTATTTATATCACCGGTACGCCTAAAAAACTGGGTGACCTGCTCGAGGGGGCACAGTCGATCGCGCTCTTCTTCCTTGCCGCTATGGTGATGACTGCGATTCTTCTTTATCTCTATTCCCGCTGTATCCGCGGCACCATCGTTCCTATTGTGGCATCTCTGATTGCAGTGGTCTGGCAGCTAGGTTCACTGGCGCTGATGGGATTCACCATCGACCTGTATTCTGTTCTGGTGCCTTTCCTCGTATTCGCGATTGGTATCAGTCACGGTGTTCAGATCATCAACGGCATTGCGATTGAATCCGGTAAAGGGGCATCGCCTGCTCAGGCGGCTCGTCACGCATTCCGTGGTTTGTATGTCCCAGGCATGCTGGCACTACTCAGCGACGCGATTGGCTTCCTGACGCTGCTCTTTATTGATATCGGCGTAATTCAGGAACTGGCAATCGCAGCGAGTGTGGGTGTCGCAATGATCATCGTGACCAACCTGGTACTGTTGCCAGTGATCATGTCGTACATCGGTATCAGCCAGCCGGGTATCGACCATGCGTATAAAGCATCTCAGAGCAAGGCGCCGCTATGGCGTGGCCTCTCTGCCTTTGCCAGCCGTAAGGTTGCACCATTCCCAATTGCTATCGCTATCGCAATGGGGATCGGTGGTTACTATTACAGTCAGGATCTGAAAATTGGTGACCTTGATAAAGGTGCGCCAGAACTTCGCGCTGACAGCCGTTACAACAAAGACAACGCCTTTATGGTCGGGAATTACTCCACCAGTTCAGACGTATTTGTTGTTATGGTCGAGACGGCTCCTGAGCGTTGTAATGCTTATAAAGTCATGGACGCTATGGATCGCTTTATGTGGTACATGGAGAACGTTCCGGGCGTTCAGTCTGCGACCTCTCTGGTCACTGTGTCCAAGCTGGTAACCAAATCGATGAATGAAGGTAACCTGAACTGGTCAGCGTTGTCGCGCAACCAGACAGTTCTGAATACCTCCATTCAGCGCGCACCGGGCGCACTGCTGAATTCAGACTGCTCCATGGCGCCTGTGATCATTTACCTGAATGATCACAAAGCTGAGACGCTTGAGACTGTGGTCGCCGCTGTCGAAAACTTTAAAGACAGCTACGACGATGACGTCGATATGAAGTTCTACGGCTATCGTTACAACGAGCTCGGGCTGGCGATCGAAGAGGGTGAAATTGATTCGGTGCCTGTGCGCTTCCAGTTAGCTTCTGGTAACGCGGGTATTGAAGCGGCGACGAATCAGGTGATTGCTGATGCGCAGGGCACTATGTTGATCTTCGTCTACGTGGTTGTTTTTGTACTCTGCTTTATCACCTTCCGTAGCTTGCGAGCTGTGGCTTGTATCCTGATCCCTTTGGCGTTGACCTCTATTCTGAGTCAGGCGCTTATGACGTACCTGGATATCGGTGTGAAGGTGGCAACGCTGCCAGTGATCGCGCTGGGTGTCGGTATCGGTGTCGACTACGGTATTTATATCTACAACCGCCTCGAAGTTATGATTCTGGCTGGTAAGTCGATGCAGGAAGCCTTCTTTGAAACCCTGCGCTCTACGGGTAAGGCCGTTAGTTTTACCGGTGTGACTCTGGCCATTGGTGTTGCCACCTGGATGCTCTCGCCGATTAAGTTCCAGGCCGATATGGGTATTCTGCTGACCTTTATGTTCCTCTGGAACATGCTTGGTGCTTTGATACTGCTGCCTGCTCTGGCGAGCTTCCTGCTCAAACCAGAGAGCATGCTGGCACGTCACAAGAAAAAGCACGGTGATGTGCCGCCTGCGGGATAATACCGCCGAAAGCAGGTAAACTAATGCCCCTGACAGAGCCTCTGTTCAGGGGCATTTTTTTAGCACTCGTTTGTCGTTGGAGTAAGAATGAAAAGTCCGCTTGGCCTGGAAGCCAGAATCCCGGTATTTGAGCTGTTCAAAGACGCCTTGTTTTTGCTATGGGCAAAGCGCGGTCGCTTATTGAGTATGTTCCTCCCCATTATTCTTGTACTGGTGGTTCTCGATAGATATAGCGCGGCTATTACTGAACCGATTATGGCTGCGATGGGACAGGAAGGCGGAAATATGGAGATGGGCTTTCCTTTGGAATTCTGGATAGTCACGGGCATATCCGGGCTATTGAGTGTCCTTCTTGCAACCACTGTACACCGCTTCACTTTGCAGGATGCGTCTCACTGGCCAAGCAATGCACTGCGAGTTCCTAATCGCTCAGACTGGCGTTACTTACTCCGCTCATTACAGCTGGTTTTTGTCTCTGCAGGGGCTGGCCTTGGCGTGACGGTTGTCGCGATGGTAATTCTGGGAGTCGTGACCGGCGCCAGTGATCCTGCGGCGATGCAGCAAGTGGTTGGTCTGGCATTTATTCCGGCCTTCATGTTGATGCTTTACATCCTCGCACGTTTGTCGATTACCTTGCCTGAAATTGCTATCGGCACAGAGGGCTCTGATCTAGGGCGGGCCTGGCGGATGAGCAAAGGAAATGGCACTCGCCTGGTTATCGTAGCGCTGGCTCTGCCTTTGTTGGTTAACCTTCCATTTCTACTGTTAGTGTCGCTGGAGAATGTGGTGACGGATATCGTGGCTGCCTTTGGCATATACAGTATGACACTGATATCAATCACCGTACTCTCGCTCAGCTACCAATTCCTGCTTGAGTTTTACGAGCCGGATGAAGGTGAAGAGGTCACTCCTGAGAAGGATGACGATGATGGAATGGACGCCTGATCAAACATGAAGCTGGGTGATCTGAGCATTACCTACGTCGAGGTGATTGCATCCACCATGCGCACCCTCGGTGCTGACCCGGATGCGCTGCTGGGTCAGTACAATATCCTTCCTGAAACGCTGGCATCGCCTGATACCCGAATCAGTATTCCTCGCTTTATGCGCATCGGGCACGATGCCATTCAGCAAACCAAATCCCCTTGGTTTGGTTTAGAAATGGGCCGCCATACCTGGCCAGCTCAATTGGGTTTGGCGGGCCTGGTCGCTATGACCGCTCCGGATCTCCGCCGCGCCTGTCAGGCGATAGCAGGCTTTGAACTACTGTCGAGTTTTAATGCGCGTGGTGCGAGTTCGTTCACGTTAGAAGAGGGTAAGCCCGCGCTTAAGTTCTACTCTGTTAGCCCCTACAACGCCTATAACCTGTTTGTGGTCGACTCGGTGCTTTCGAGTTGGGCACACATCCTTGGTGTCATCAGCGGGCAAACCGATGGCATCCTTGAGTCTGTCGATATCGAGTTTTCAGATCCGGGGTATGCAGATGTTTATCGTCGCTACTTCAAGTGTCCGGTGAATTTTGGCGCCGGTTCTAATCGATTAGTGCTCCAAAATGAAGCACTGAATTTACCCGTGATCCAAAGTTGCCACTCTATCCATGAAGGGCTGAAACGACAGGCGGAACGCGAACTGGACAGAGTAAGGCTCGGTCTTAGCGTGACAGAGCAGGTGGCCCGCACTGTGGCGCCGCTGTTGGACGGTGAGACCCCCGAGCTGAGTAAGGTTGCCAGTCGACTGAATATGGCGCCCTGGACGCTTCGCAGGCGCCTTCAGGCTGAAGGAAAGACCTATCAGGATGTGCTCAACGCAACGCGCAAAGATCTGGCGGTAAGTTATATCAGGGATACGTCACTGACGTTGGGGGAAATAGCGTATTTGCTGGGGTTTGGTTCTGCTGCGGCATTCCAGCGCGCATTCCGGCGCTGGACCGGCGAGGCGCCGGGCCGCTATAGGGAAAACTGCCGCTAGGGCAGAGCCGCAGTTACATCTCTACGGCGTCATCACAGTC
Organism: Thalassolituus sp. UBA675; assembly: GCF_002297765.1. Taxonomy (NCBI): domain Bacteria; kingdom Pseudomonadati; phylum Pseudomonadota; class Gammaproteobacteria; order Oceanospirillales; family Oceanospirillaceae; genus Thalassolituus; species Thalassolituus sp. UBA675. The sequence goes on along the minus strand of NZ_DBNJ01000024.1, from coordinate 13,078 downwards.
GTCTTCGTAATCGTCAAAGCCGACATCTAACAGATCTTCAATGTAATCAGACATTTTCGATCTCCTTTTTGTTGTTAATCCAATCCTGTTGGTTTGCCACTACAGGAACACTTCCCGAGCGACAACTTAAAGTACACAGCTGATCGTGAAGAAAGTACTCAAACGAATCTAGCATATATCGTGCCACTTAAAGTAAATATAGTCGCTGCTGGAGAAAAGACCAGGCATCCTTGCCCGAGTTCCCAGACTTCCCTGCGACTATGTGTAAAAGATAGTCAGCCAATATGACGTGGATATGACATTGGCTCAGAAACTCTGATAGCGGAGCGTAAAGATCTGTCGGAGATGAAGAAGACTAATTAAGAACTATCGAGTGAAGTAGGGGGATCTAAAAAGTAGATGGCGGACTGGACGGGACTCGAACCCGCGACCCCCGGCGTGACAGGCCGGTATTCTAACCAACTGAACTACCAGTCCGCATTGTATTCACTTTATTGCAAAGTGATGGTGGGTGATGACGGGATCGAACCGCCGACCCTCTGCTTGTAAGGCAGATGCTCTCCCAGCTGAGCTAATCACCCATATTGTCGGGTGCTTATATTTTCCAGTATTACTTCGTTGTTCCTCGCTCGCCCCTTCGCCTACCAGTAGGTATGTCTCAGGGTGCTCGCTGCGGTACGCCTTGTACTACAGAAAAATCTTTCGCACATCAGAAGAGTATGAACAGTAAAGCCGTTTAACTCTTCTTACTTCTACATTTAGAGAAGTATATGGCGGACTGGACGGGACTCGAACCCGCGACCCCCGGCGTGACAGGCCGGTATTCTAACCAACTGAACTACCAGTCCACATTTGGTGGGTGATGACGGGATCGAACCGCCGACCCTCTGCTTGTAAGGCAGATGCTCTCCCAGCTGAGCTAATCACCCAAACTTGTTTATCGCTTCGTTGATTGAGTTGCTACTGCGTTGTTCCTCGCTCGTCCCTTCGCCTACCACTAGGTATGTCTCAGGGTACTCGCTGCGGTACGCCTTGTATCATTCTCAATCATCAAACCGCTTTGAGGCAGTAGATGCGATGAAACAAAAACTGTTTTTGAAGATGGCGGACTGGACGGGACTCGAACCCGCGACCCCCGGCGTGACAGGCCGGTATTCTAACCAACTGAACTACCAGTCCACTTTCAAAAACTGAGTCTTTTCAGACTCTTGCATCAGGATTTGGTGGGTGATGACGGGATCGAACCGCCGACCCTCTGCTTGTAAGGCAGATGCTCTCCCAGCTGAGCTAATCACCCATGCCCTGAAGCGAGGTCGCATTCTACTCGCGTCAGGGCGGATGTCAAACTCTATATGCAATTTTTTCTACTTTTTTCAGTGACTTGCATTATGTTCGTGGTCGCGGTCCTTATTGCGGTCGCGCCAAACCAGCAATGCCGGGGTAAAGATCAATGTAAGCACGGTTGCGAAGGTCAGTCCGCCTGCAATCGCGGTCGATAACTGGGTCCACCATTGCGACGAAGGAGCGCCCATACTGACTTCTCTGTGGATCAGGTCGATGTTCCACTGCATCACCATAGGAATCAGGCCGACAACCGTTGTAACAGCCGTCAGAAGCACAGGGCGCAGACGTATGGCCCCCGTGCGCATAGCTGCGTCAAAGGCGCTAACGCCGGTCATACGGATCTGGTTGTAGGTATCAATCAATACGATATTGTTATTCACCACGATGCCCGCCAGCGAAATCACACCCACTCCGCTCATTACAATTCCGAATGGCTCACCACGGATCAACAGTCCCATGAGTACGCCTGCAACCGACAGAATAATCGCGCTCATAATCAGGCCTGCCTGATAGAAGCTATTAAACTGGGTCACGAGCAAGGTCACCATCAGGAAGATGGCAATAGAGAAAGCGCTCATCAGGAATATGCCGGTTTCCATCTGTTGCTCAAAGTCACCGCGGAATTTCGGTTCAACCTCAGCTTCCAGCCAGTCGAATTCTTTCAGTTTTTCACCAAGCTCAGCGATTTTTTCGTTTGAGTTGACGCCTTCGGCGACGTTCGCCGTGATCAGGTAACGACGTTTGCCGTCGACGCGCACAATATCGCCCGTTTTATTAATCGGTACGCGGGTAACAAACTGGCTGAGAGGTACCAGGCCTTTTGCTGTCTTGATATTAATATCGGTGAACAGGTCGATCGTGCGTTTCTGCTCTGGGTACCTCAGAAGAATATCGAGTTCTTCGTCGGCGTAGTCAGGCTGGAACTGAGTAATGACCTGGCCACCGGTAATCATCCGGATCAGTGAACCGATTTCCGCAACACTCGCACCAAAGCGAACGGCTTCTTCGCGATCAATATCCAGACGCCATTCGACGCCATCAAGAGGACGGTCGTCGCGCACGTCTTTCAGCTCAGGGTCTTCCTTGAGAATGGGCAATATCTTTTCCATCATCGGAATAATATTGCTTTCACTGCGGCTGCTGAGTTGCAGCTGAATCGGTGGGCCGCCTGCCGGGCCGCCTTCTTTTTTGCGGGTCTCGATAATAATACCCGGCAGGTGCGCCGTGCGCTCTTCGATTTCTGCAAGAATGTCGTCAGCGGTGCGGCGTGACTGCCAGTCGACTAACTCCAGCTGAATACGGCCAACCAGATCGGGCGGAGATGACTCCATACCACCACGCGGTGCCGTTACAAATACGGAGGTATAAATCGCATCGATTTCTTTCATGTCGAAGATTTCATATTCGACTTCTCTGACCAGCGCTTCGCGCTCGGCGAATGAGAGATTGCCACGGGCACGAACATCTACCATAGCGACATCCATATCTACCTCGGGAAAGAACTCGGTGCCGTGCCCACCAATGCCATAAATTCCGAAAGAAGCGGTAACAAACGAGAGAACAATGAGACAGGTTTTTCCTGGGCTTTCCAGAGCCTTGCGCAATACCTTCACGTAGCGGGCAGAGAACCCGCTCATCTTATGAAAGTCTCCGTTTTCAGCAGCGACAATCACATCCAGTGCTTCCTGATCATGATGCCCAGCACGTCCGAGCACCTTGCCTACCGCAGGAATCACAATCAGTGCCATGACCAGCGAGCCGGTGAGCGTAAAAAGCAGTGTCAGCGGCAGGTATTTCATAAACCCGCCCATAACACCCGGCCAGAAGAGCAGGGGAAGGAAGACCGCTAAGGTCGTCGCCGTTGAGGCAATAATCGGCCAAGCCATCCGGCGGGCGCCTTCGTTATAGGCATCGCGCGCCCGCATGCCTTCAGCCAGACGTCGGTCGGCGTACTCAACCACAACGATGGCACTGTCGACCAGCATGCCGACAGAGAGAATCAGCGCGAACAGAACAACCATGTTTAGCGTATCGCCCATCGCGTTGATGGCCATAATCCCCATCAGGAAGGCACCGGGAATGGCGAGGCCGACGAGTATGGAAGAGCGCACACCAAGGCTGCCGAGAATCAGCAGGAATACAAGAAGCGTAGCCACCAGAACACTGTTGAACAGATCGTTCAACATGGTACGGATTTGTTTCGACTCATCCTGAATGATGCCGAGTTTTATTCCCTCAGGAAGCATATCTTTGGCAGCATCTGTAATGACCCGGACTTCATCCAGCGTCTCAATAATATTGGCGCCGATACGCTTTTTAATTTCCAGGGTAACGGCCTGGTGGCCGTTTACGCGTGCACCGGTAGAAGGGTCTTTAAAAGAAAGGCGACCTACGGCCACGTCCTGAAACAGAACCACTTCGTCACCGACAGATTTAACCGGTAGCCTCAGAAGCCCTTCAATATCGTTAATCCTGCCCGGAATTTTTACACTGAAGCGCCCTTGTTCATTATTAATGTCTTCAGTTGCAACGAGCAGGCTGTTGTTACGTAGCAGGTTACCGACTTCGGTAAGAGACAGACCATAGTTGTCCATTTTTGCAGGGTCGATAATCAACTCAGCAACCTGTTCGCGCTTACCTTTAATATCGACTTCCAGTACGCCCGGTAATGACTCAATGCGTTTTTTCAGTTCGTCCGCAGCCAGATAGAGAACGTGTTCGTCGACATCTCCTGCAACGGTAACCACCATCACCGGAAAAAGCGCAACGTTAATCTCACGGACAATAGGTTCTTCACTGTCGGCAGGCAGCTCACCAACGGCATCATTGACTTTGTTACGTACGTCTTCGAGTGCATTGTCGATATCGACGTTGCTGTAAAACTCTAACTGAATAGACAGGTGCCCGAAGGTCGCGGTAGACACCATTTCTTTCAGGCCCTCAAGACCCTGCAGTTGAGTTTCCAGGGGTTCATAAAGCAAAGTATCGGCATCTTCAGGAGAAATACCATTATGAATGACCGACACGTAGACGTTAGGGATGGTTACGTCAGGCGAGCTTTCTTTCGGAATCGTAATAAGTGTTGCTGTGCCGGTGATCAGCATCAGCACAAACAGCATAATGACAGTGCGGTGCCGGTTGATAGCGGCTTCGATCAGACTTCTCATACGTCAGCGGCCTTCTGCTGATTATCGCCTGCGTCGTCATCCTGCTGAGTGCTATCGGTGTCTTCGTTTTTCTTAGAACGCGAAGATTCCTGTTCTTTGGCTTCGACTTTCTGGCCGATGTCGACGAAGCCCTGACCCACCGTAATAAGACGAATGTCGCCCTCGGGGCCGTAAATCCAGATACCGTCGGTACCGGCTTCGAGGATATCGACGCTGACAATGACCACCCGGTTATCTTCATCAAGTAACTTAACCCCGAGGCCACCGTCTTCGGCGATAATCAGCAGGGCAGGCGAGATCTCGTAGGCATCCTGTTTACCTTGAGGAATTATTAATGTTGCGGTCTGGCCATCATAGAGGCCCGCGCGGTCACCTGTGACTTCCATCTCTACGGCGTATGTGCGGGTGTCTGCCGAGGCGGACGCAGCAATAAAGCGGATAGTGCCTTTTACACGCTTGCCGGTTGGTAATTCTGCGTAGGCTTCAGAGCCAACACTCACGTCATTAATCGACTTTTCAGACAGAGCACCTTTAATCAGCATGGTGCGGTTATCAATGACGCGCACCAGCGCTGTACCTGGTGATACGTACTCACCTTCTTCGACGTAGCGTTGGTCATAGATACCGTCAAAAGGGGCTTTTACGCGCGTGGCATCGAGATCGAGTTTAATGTCGGTCAGCGCGGCTTCCGCTTCTGCCAGTTCGGACTCTGCGATCACTACCGCAGACTGGTTCGTCAGGTCACGATCAAACAGGTTACGTGTGCTTTGCGTTTCGAGTTTACGACGCTTGAGTTGTGCTTCTGCCTGTTTCAGGCGAGCGGGCAGGTTGCGCTGATCGATCTCAAGCAATAACTGGCCTTCATTTACCTGCGTGCCTTTTGTTGCTGGCAGGCCGGTCACTTTTCCGCTGACCTCAGCCACAATATCCACCGCGCGGTTAGCTGCGACATGCGCAGAGACTTTTACCGAGCGTTCTTTGGTTTCAGGTTTGAGTACTTTATAAGCCACCATCAGGTTGAGCTCTTCCTGAGAGAGCGGCCGCTCTGTGACATCTTCAGTATGTGCAGGGCCGGTTGCCACCCACAGGACAAGAATGAACAGGATCGCCAGTGCGACTTTGTGTGAGAAGCTCAGCTTCAGTGCGTAACTCATAATACTTTCCTGAAATCCGGGGGCGCCAATACGGCATTCCCTCTGTCTTAGCCGCCATGTTTTCGAAACGGGACACGCCGGTGGCCGTTTTTGTACCTGCGGGATTTGTTTAAAACAATGGCCGACCATAACATTTAACGTTACAGATTGTTGCAGATGCAGGACAATCATAGTTGAAGATCCCACTCAGGTCTCATCATTACGTTCGCAGGCACGCTCGCTCGCTGATACTATGCGCGCCAGCTAATTGGGCATGGTTAGCATGCCACAACATATTTACAAGGCTCTAATGAATGGTATTAGTCAGACTACAGCAGGTTGAGCTGGCATTTGGTGACCATGTTCTGCTGGATAAAGTCGATCTCGATGTACAGAGCGGTGAACGCCTGTGTGTCGTCGGTCGCAATGGTGAAGGCAAGTCGACGCTGCTTAAAATCATCAACCGTGAAATTACCCCGGACGATGGGGTGGTTCAGTATCGGGATACGCTGCGTGTTGCCGCTTTGCAGCAAGAGCTTCCTAAAAGTGTCGACGAGTCAGTCTACGATGTTGTCGCCGATGGCATTGGTGACCTTGGAGCGGTACTGGCGCGATATCACGAAGAAACGGCTCGTGGTGCCGACGCTGACCTGAAAAAGCTGGAGACACTTCAGACAAAAATCGAAGCCGCTGATGGGTGGCGTATCCAACAGCGTGTAGATGCCATGATTCAGCGCCTGAATCTTCCTGCAGAAAGCCGCTTCAATGAGTTATCTGGCGGCTGGCAGCGTCGTGTCATGCTGGCGCGGGCACTGGTGACTGATCCTGAATTACTGATCCTCGATGAGCCAACCAACCACATGGATGTTGAAACCATCGAGTGGCTGGAAGAACAGCTCAAGCAGTTTAACGGCGCTTTGGTATTTATCAGTCACGACCGGGCATTTGTTCAGGCGTTGGCTACACGTATCGTCGATCTGGACCGGGGTAACCTTTATAACTGGGTGGGTGATTACCGCGGCTTCTTAGAGTTTCGTGAAAAGCGTCTGGAAGATGAAGCCACCCAGAACGCCTTATTTGATAAGCGCCTCGCCGAAGAAGAAAAGTGGATTCGCCAGGGCATTAAAGCTCGTCGTACGCGTAACGAAGGCCGCGTTGAGCGCCTGAAAGAAATGCGCAAGCAGCACTCGGCGCGTCGTGACCGCGTTGGTACAGCCAACATCAGCATGACCGGCTCTGAGAACTCAGGTAAGCAGGTATTCGAACTGACCGACGTCAGCTACGCCTGGAAAGACGTCAGCCAGGTCAAAGATTTCTCGACCTTAGTCATGCGCGGTGACCGTATCGGCTTAGTCGGCCCGAACGGGGTGGGTAAAAGTACCTTATTAAAGCTGTTACTCGGAAAGCTGCAGCCTCAGTCAGGCAATATCCGCACGGGCACCAAGCTCGAAGTTGCGTATTTCGATCAGTCGCGTGATGTGCTGGAAGAAGATAAATCCATTGCCGACAACGTCGCAGATGGCAAAGACCACGTAGTCGTAAACGGTCAGAGCCGGCATGTGATTGGTTATCTGGGCGACTTCCTGTTTCCACCAGAGCGGGCGCGTACGCCGGTTAAAGCGTTATCCGGCGGTGAGCGTAATCGCGTGATGCTGGCCAAGCTCTTTCTGAAACCCTGCAATCTGCTGGTGATGGATGAGCCGACCAACGACCTGGATATCGAAACGCTGGAACTGCTAGAAGAGCGTCTGATCGATTTCGACGGCACGTTATTACTCGTATCGCACGACCGTGCCTTTATCGATAACGTCGTGACTCAGCTTTGGGTCTTTGATGGCAGTGGCCATATTGATGAACATGTCGGTGGCTACAGTGACTGGCATGAGCGTACCGGTGGTCATAAAAAAGTACAGAAAGCCGAAGCACCGGGGCAGAAATCCGCTGATAAAAAGCCAGAAGCACAGCCCGAAACTAAGTCGGAAGCGCAGTCTGACAAGAGACCTGCTGAAAAAGCGGAAAAGAAAAAGCTGTCGTACAAGCTTCAGCGTGAACTGGATATGCTGCCCGAGCAGATTGCCACGGCGGAAGCTGAGCGGGATAACATTGTTGCCGTGACCGAAGCGGCAGATTTCTACAGCGGTGATCAGGATCACGTGCAGGCAACACTGGCAAAACTCGCTGAGATCGAAGAGCAACTGGAGGCGCTTGAAATGCGCTGGCTCGAACTTGAGGAGATGACCGAATGATCTGGCCAATAGCAATACTGGTAGGGCTGGTCGTGTTTGGCTCTATCTATTGGTTGAAACCGAGTCCGCGGGATAAGCGTCTGGCAGATCTGCGTCTGGATGCCATAAAGCGCAAGCTGCATGTGCGCCAATACACCTTTAAACCTGACTCGGCGAAAACCGGGATTCGTGACGCCTTTACAGGGACGAACTACACCCTGATGGACCCGAAACCGAAAAAGCGCGATAGCGGTGAGCTTCTGTGGCGCGTCGTTGGTCAGCAAGGTTGGGATAATGGTGGATTACCCGAAGGGTTTGCCTGGCATGATCAGGGCAGCGAACAGGACGCTCAGTTACTGACACGCCTTGTAAAAGAACTGCCAGATGATCTCTTGTTGCTTGAGGTATACAGCAACCGGGTGACCATGATGCCGGCAGAAAACAAGACGGCCAACGCAGCCGCTTATGAATCGTTTCTTACCGAAATACTGAACTTAGTCGTTCACTCGTAAGAAGCGGCAAGTTGGTGGAGCGCTTCAACGATACTGTCGTTGTAGTTAACCACCAGAAACGGCACCGAGTTTTCGTTGTAGTTCGAAATCGAACGACGCAGAAATTCCCACTTGTGACGGATGGCACTGACGCGCAGTTCGTCTTTCTCTGGAATAACCGCATCAAGTTTGTTCAGAAGATGTTCAAAGTCTTCTGCCATCTCTTTCGGGCTCTGTTCCTGATACCCGACAAATACCTGCCCAAGGTAACTCGTCCCCCGACCTGTGTACTGAGACGTTATGTCAGACATACGGAAGGCAAGGGCGCGAGCCAGACGAGTCACTTCACTAACTTCGCCGGTATTTTCTAACTGATCCGCCGCGGTGATTAATGCCAGGCAAGCGTCGCCCATATCGTTCACCAGACGCATGTCCGGGTATCCGCGGGTAACGATATCTTTGCGGTTGGCAGCCATCAGGCCGTTGAAGTAGTCCCAGCGCTTCACAAGTTGGCTTGCGGCATCAGGTGTAATTTCTTCTTCTGTACCGCTGATAATACGGCTGGCGGCGGCGTATGCCGAAGTCATGGATTCGTCGATTCTATTGGCATATTTCAGGTCTGCCTCCAGGCCCTGATACATGTAAAAACTGGCCATCGCATTGGTAACCTGAACCTTGAGCGTATGAATATCTGCAGGGTCTGAAGCAATAGCACGAAGGCTGAAAATAAGGCTGGCAACAAAAAGGGTGACGTGGGTCTTGTTCATAATGTGTCTCTGGTGACTTTCTAACAAGCAATCCCGTCAGTTTATTCTTAACTTACAATCCAGCCCATAGACGCTTACAAAGGGTAACAATTCTGGCCTGATCAGCAGCGGTGCCTACGGCTCATGAACGTCAATATCCCGACATGCCCCCATTCTGAATCTGGCGTGATCTATTGACTTTCATGCGCCTCTCTGGGAAGGTGTGCCTCTCAGATTCAAACGCTCGTATGAATTGTTTGTTTTTTAAGCAATTGAGCCTTGTTTCACCAACCGGCGCGGTACCCCAAAGGGTATCTGGCTGCCAACAGCTAACCACCATGTGGAGATCAGTTGATGATTTACGAAGGTAAAGCCATCACGGTAACCCTGATCGACGGCGGAATCGCCGAACTGAAATTCGATCTGCAGGGCGAATCAGTTAACAAGTTCAACCGCGTAACTATTGAAGATCTGGACGCTGCTGTCAAAGCAATCCAGGGCAACAGTGACGTTAAAGGTGTTCTTGTTACTTCTGGCAAAGACGTATTTATCGTAGGTGCGGACATCACCGAATTTGGCGAAACGTTCAAGCGTAGCGAAGAAGAAATCGCTGCCTGGACCCTTGAAGCCAACCAGATTTTCAACGCTTTCGAAGATCTTGAAGTACCAACTCTGACAGCGATCAACGGCATCGCACTGGGTGGTGGTTTTGAAATGTGCCTTGCTTCAGACCTGCGCATCATGTCTGACAAAGCCAAGGTCGGTCTGCCTGAAGTTAAACTGGGCCTGATGCCTGGCTTCGGTGGTACCGTTCGTCTGCCACGCGTTATCGGTGCAGACAACGCCATCGAATGGATCTGCATGGGCGCTGAAAACCGTCCGGACAAAGCACTGAAAGACGGTGCTGTTGATGCAGTCGTTGCAGCCGACAAGCTGCAAGAGCAAGCAGTAGAAATGCTGAAATCAGCCATCGCTGGTGAGATCAACTGGCAGGCACGTCGCGAAGAGAAGAAAGCTAAGCTGAAGCTCAACGCGATGGAAGGCATGATGGTATTCGAAACCGCTAAAGGTTTCGTTGCTGGTCAGACCAAAGGTCAGTACCCAGCGCCAATCGTTGCGATCAAGACTATGCAGAAAGCAGCTAACTCGCCACGCGACAAAGCACTGGAAGCAGAAGCAAAAGGTTTCGCTCAGCTGGCTAAAACTTCAGAGAGCAACGCTCTGATCGGTCTGTTCATGAACGACCAGCTGCTGAAGAAAAAAGCAAAAGAGTACGACAAGAAAGCCAAGCCTACTAACAAGGCTGCGGTACTTGGCGCAGGTATCATGGGTGGCGGTATCGCTTATCAGTCTGCACTGAAAGGCACCCCGATCATGATGAAAGACATCAACGAAGCAGGTATCGAGCTGGGCTTGAACGAAGCCAACAAGCTGCTGGCCAAGCGCGTTGAGAAGAAGAAAATGAAGCCGGCTGCAATGGGTGAAGCGCTGAACCGCATTCGTCCTACTCTGAGCTATGGCGATTTCGGTGACGTAGACACAGTTGTAGAAGCTGTTGTTGAAAACCCGAAAGTGAAGAAGGCTGTACTGGCAGACCTGGAAGATCAGGTAACTGAAGACACCATCATCACCTCTAACACCTCTACCATCAGCATCGACCTGCTGGCGGCAGACCTGAAGCGTCCTGAGAACTTCCTGGGTATGCACTTCTTCAACCCAGTGCACATGATGCCTCTGGTTGAAGTTATCCGTGGTTCTAAAACTTCAGAAGAAGCGGTTGCTACTGTTGTTGCTTACGCGAAGAAAATGGGTAAAACCCCAATCGTTGTAAACGACTGCCCAGGCTTCCTGGTTAACCGTGTACTGTTCCCTTACTTCGCTGGTTTCGCTGGCCTGGTACGTGACGGTGGCGACTTCACCAAGATCGACAAAGTGATGGAGAAGTTCGGTTTCCCAATGGGTCCTGCATACCTGCTTGACGTTGTTGGTATCGACACTGGCGTTCACGCCAACGAAGTGATGGCTGAAGGCTTCCCAGATCGCATGAAGGCAGACTTCAAGTCAGCCATGGACGTGATGTTCGAAAACGAACGTTACGGCCAGAAGAACGGCAAAGGTTTCTACGTGTATGAAACCGACAAGCGTGGCAAGCCTAAGAAAGTTGTTGATGAAACAACTTATGAGCTGATCAAGCCAGTTGTTGCCGACGCAAAAGAATTCGACGCAGAAGAAATCATCGCACGCTGCATGATTCCAATGTGTATCGAAGTAGCACGTTGTATTGAAGAAGGCATCGTAGACACTGCTTCTGAAGCAGATATGGGCCTGATCTTCGGTATCGGCTTCCCTCCATTCCGTGGTGGTGCATGCCGTTACATGGATTCCGTTGGCATGGCTGACTTCGTTGCACTTTGCGACAAGTACGCTCACCTCGGCAATCTGTACAAAGCAACCGATCGCATGCGTGAAATGGCAGCGAACGGCGAAAGCTACTTCGGTTAATCAGCGCACCAGGAGAATTTAAACCATGTCTTACAATCCAAAAGACGTAGTTGTAGTAGATGCAGTGCGCTCACCAATGGGTCGTTCCAAAGGTGGCGTATTCCGCAACGTACGTGCAGAAACCATCTCTGCTAACCTGATCAACGCTCTGTTTGAGCGTAACCCAGACGTTAACCCAGCGCTGGTCGAAGACATCATCTGGGGCTGTGTTAACCAGACCAAAGAGCAAGGCTTCAACGTTGCTCGTCAGATCGGTCTGATGACTGTAGTGCCTAAAGAAGCAGGCGCACTGACTGTTAACCGTCTGTGTGGTTCTGCAATGTCTGCGATCCACACTGCGGCGCAGGCTATCCAGACTGGCAACGGCGACGTATTCGTTGTTGGTGGTGTGGAGCACATGGGTCACGTCGACATGCAGCACGGTTTCGACCACAACCCAGAAGCGTCTAAGTACTCTGCAAAAGCATCCAACATGATGGGTCTGACTGCAGAAATGCTGGGTAAAATGCACGGCATTACCCGTGAACAGCAGGACGAATTCGCAGCTCGCTCACACCGCCTGGCGCACAAAGCGACTCAGGAAGGTAAGTTCGAGAACGAAATCGTACCTATGTACGGTCACGACAAAGACGGCAAAGAAGTACTGGTTACTCAGGACGAAACTATCCGTCCAGAAACTACTGCAGAAAGCCTGTCTGGCCTGCGCCCAGCGTTCGATCCTAAAGGCGGTACCGTAACTGCAGGTACCTCTTCACAGATCACCGACGGCGCTGCAGCTATGCTGCTGATGAGCTACGAAAAAGCTCAGGAACTGGGCCTCAAGCCACGTGCACGTATCGTGGGTATGGCCGTTGCTGGTGTTGACGCTGCAATCATGGGTTACGGCCCAGTACCAGCGACTAAGAAAGCACTGAAGCGCGCGGGTCTGGACGTGACTGACATTGACTACTGGGAACTGAACGAAGCGTTCGCAGCACAGTCACTGCCATGTGTTAAAGACCTGAAGCTGACTGATATCGCAGAAGATCGCATCAACATCCACGGCGGCGCAATCGCCCTGGGTCACCCACTGGGCTGCTCTGGTGCACGTATCTCTACCACGCTGATCAACGTTCTGGAACAGAACAACGGTAAGTACGGTGTGAGCACTATGTGTATTGGTCTCGGTCAGGGTATCGCGACTGTGTGGGAGCGTATGGACTGAGCGCTACTGCGCTCGTCTGGCCTTTGTTAAAGGCTCTGAGTATGTGACTGCCATGGATGGCAGGAATGGAGATTTTGCAGGAGCAAAAATCTGCCTCATGTAGGCTAACTACACTCCGCTTGCTCAGAGATCTTTGCCTCGGTCAGCCATCGCTCGCGACGCGCTCCTAACCCGAGACGTTGCAAAAAGAACCGGCTATTTGGCCGGTTTTTTTGTGCCTGAGATTTGTGAGAGAGCGGAGATTTGTAGGAAATGAGATGGACCCG
>NZ_DBNJ01000015.1:0-17229 GCF_002297765.1 Thalassolituus sp. UBA675 | reverse complement strand
GCGCGCCATTTCAGAAACCTTCCCAAAAGTACCTATTTCACTTTGAACAACAGATTTCTTTAATCCTGATTCATCCATTGAATCAGTTCATCCGCCATATCCGGCGTAAAGCAGACAATATTATGCTGTTTCAATAACGCAGTGGTTACGCCGTCGCCGGCGATCAGGGTTCTGGTATGGCTGCCGTCATAGATTTCGCTGACACCGCATGAAGGTGATCTGGCTGCTAGCAGGGCTCCCTGGCATTGATAGCGTTGTGCCGTAGCGAGCGCTTTCTCTGCACCATGGATAAAGGCCTGTGTGACGTCGTCACCTTCATAGGTATGCACTTTCGCTGTGCCAGCGAGCACGGCGCTTCCTCCGCCTTGTTCTGCTTCAGCAGGCGGTCGTGGAGTGGGCAGGCCCCCCAGTGTCTCAGGGCACACAGGAACAAGACGTCCTTCTTCCATCCATTGGTCGAGCAGAGTTTTCAGGTGCGAGACTTTGCCAGCGTTGTCATCACCGTCATAACGTAGTGGCTCGCCGAGCAGGCAGGCACTGACCAGTAGCTTCTTCATTGAGCTTTCCGAAGTAAGAAGTGCACGTAGCGCCCGAGCCGCCGGTGAGGCTCTTTGAGCCCGGTTTCGAGGTCTGAGCGGTTGACGGCATCCTGACCAATACGCTCGCGGATTTTCTGATGCATATGATCATGCACACAGCGGATACCGCGCCAACGAAGCAGTTCGAATCCAAGATCAGTCATCGCTGCTTCAATGTCATCCGGGTTCAGTGGGTGCTGAGGGGCATTTCCTTCTTTCCGCAGCCTGGGGTTGGCGGATTCAGGCGCGTGAGTCCGGCCGTTCATAATCTGGCGCCACTGGTGGCCATGCAGGTTGTAAAACATCAGCGACAGCCAGCCTCCAGGTTTTACTTTGCTGGCAAGCACTGGCAGGGCCTCAAAAGGGTGCTCCAGCCACTCCAGAACCGCATGATTGAGAACAATGTCGAATTGCCCGGGAAAGAGCGATTCAACGTCCTGAAGGCGCCCTGGGCGAGTGGTTAGCTGTTGTTTCTCTGCTGCGAAGAGGTCATTAGCCAGACGCAGCATTTCTTCAGAGATATCGCAGAGGCTGATATCCGCACCCTGTTTAGCAAGCGAAAGACTGAACTGCCCCTGGCCTCCGCCGATATCAAGAACCTGCTTGCCTGCGATATCGACCTCGCAGTCGCTGAAGTCCTGTTCCAGCGCCATCAGGCGAAGCTGACCCCGCGGAGTAGCATAAATGGTTCGGCTGAAACGTTCGGCGAGATCGTCAAAATTCCGATCTTTCTGGGTGTCTGAATTCTGTTCTTTCATAGCTATCGTCCGGAGTGTCAGCAGATAATACCAGTAGCAGAGCAGATTTCTGTAGCTGGGCTATACTTCAGACGTATATCGCCTTTTTGATCAGCCGCAGGGAAGTGTTGTACCCGTATGTCTCCAGAGGATATGTTCGTTGAGAAACTCCACTGCCCGGTCGGTGAATCGCATTGCATTCTGTTCGATGAAGTAACGATACTGCGCAAGCAGGTTGTGACTGATCCGCTTACCGGACTGTTTAACGTCCGCCATTTCCGAAAAAGTCTTGAACACGAGCTGGAACGAACCCGCCGGACCGGCATGACGACGGCGCTGATCATGGTCGATCTCGATCACTTTAAGAACATCAATGACACTTGGGGGCACGAGAGTGGCAATCAGGTGCTCCAGACAGTTGCTCAGCTGCTACAGGATCAGACCCGTAAACTCGACATCTGTTGCCGCTATGGTGGCGAGGAATTCGCCGTGATTCTGCCCTCCACCGAACTCATGTTGGCGCGTCAGGTGGCTGAGCGTTGCCTTAACGCTTTGCGGGAAACCGTTATACCTCTTGATGAAACCGACCTTCAGGTCACTGCCAGTATTGGTGTTGCTGTTGCGGATAACAGCGCAAAGACAGCAGAGAGCCTGATCGAGAATGCCGATGAATGTATGTATGAGGCAAAAAGAGGCGGGCGCAATCAGGTGGTTAGCAAACGTCCTCAACCTTCTGAAAGCGCCGTCAGTGCTGATGAGCGGGATGCTCTGCGTGGCCTCTTCGGAGACGATTGAGGTTTACTCAGGACTCTCGTTTTCGGTATTGGGCCGGCGTCATGCTGTGCCACTTTTTAAATGCCCGGATAAAGGCCGCCGCCTCGGTGTAGCCTAACTTTCCTGCGATCACTTCGATGCTGTCTTCGGTGGTATCCAGTAAACGGCACGCTTTCTCTGAACGTACAGATTCGAGCAACTGCTGGAACGTCGTTCCCTCTTCTTTGAGCTGCCGCCTGAAACTGCGCTCACTGGTGCTGAAGGTATCGGCGCATTCATTGATAGAAGGATAGCCCTCCCGGAACATTCCCAGATACTTTTGAACGCGGTCGCTGAGATTGTTCGTTTCTGGCTGGCGGCGCTGTTTCAGCAGTTCGTCGCATTGCTGCTGGTAAAGGCTGAGGGCCGTTGGGTTAGCATTGGGCAGAGGCTGATCCAGAAGTGCCGCGTCAAAGACGAAACGTGCGACATCGGTCCCGAATTCGACCGGGCAGGCGAACGTATCCCGATAGAAGTCAGCTTCAAATGGCTCTGGATAAGGCACAGAGATCAGTTTCTGCATTTTCTGCTGGCCGAGCATGGTCTGCATCATGCTGAGAAACTGAAAGGTGCCAGCGACATCTCGATCGATAATAAAGCGGTGCAGTTCTTCGGGAACATGATAGGGATGCAGTACCAGTGCAGCCTGATCGCCGCTGACTTCAAAGTCGAGTCGGCTGAACAGATAGCTCAATTCCTGATACTTGATACCCAGCTCAATGCCTTCTTTTACTGTGCTGCAGCTCATCAACATCATCGCAAAAGCACCGTAGGCGGCGATGCCAAACGTGCTCGAAAGCTTCATTGCTGCCAGCGGATCATGACGTAGATCAACATAAAGGTCAGAAAGCACAGCCAGTTCATCTGCCTGCGAAATCACCGCCGAGGCATCAATCTGATCTGGGTTAATACCGTTACGAGCCAGAGCTGGCGCGGGGTCTATGCCGTATTTCTTATGTATCTGCTCGGCGGTAAAGCTGAGCGCAAGTATCGATCTTAGGGTCATGGTGGCCGAAATTGTTAATTAGCAGGAAATTCCTGACATGGTTGAGCGCTGACTGCCCCGGCTAAAGTACACAACATAATAACGCGACGGAGCAGAAAACAATGAAAGAAATGAATAACACTCTGCCGAAGTATACAGATACAGTCATCATCGGCGCAGGTCTTGGCGGCCTGGCGATGGGCATTGGTATGCAGAAGAAAGGCCTTAACGATTACATCATTATCGAGAAGTCCACCGAAGTGGGTGGTACATGGCGCGATAATTCGTATCCGGGCTGCGCCTGTGATGTTCAGTCGCACCTGTATTCATACTCTTTCACTAATAAGTCTGACTGGACCAAGCGCTACGCGCCATGGAACGAGATTCAGCAATATATTCTCGATACTGTAGCAGAATATAACGTGCGTCCGAATATCCGTTTCGGGCTGGAAGTGAACAGTGCTGAATTTGACGAAAAGTCAGCTATCTGGACGGTAGGTACCGCAGATGGTCAGACGGTTCAGTGCCGCTACTTCGTGCTGGCAACAGGGCCTCTGCATGTTCCTCAGATTCCCAATATCCCAGGGCTGGATAAGTTTAAGGGCAAGGTCATGCATTCGGCTCAGTGGGACCATGACTATGACCTGAAAGGTAAAAAGGTCGCGTCGATCGGTACCGGTGGTAGTGCCATTCAATACGTACCAGAGATTGCTCCGGATGTAGAACAGATTGATGTATATCAGCGCACGGCGGCCTGGGTTATTCCTCGTGACGAGCGCCCATATAGTAAGGCCAGTAAATGGGTATTTAATAAGTTTCCATCGCTGCGTCGCTTGTATCGTTCACGTCTGTACTTCACGAATGAAATGCGTGTCTGGCCGATTTTTAACCCAGCCATTGCAAAAGCCGTGGAGTTCTTTGCGAAGCGCTTTATTAACCTTCAGGTTAAAGACCCGGAAGTACGTGCGAAACTCACGCCGGATTACACCATTGGTTGTAAGCGTATCCTGATTTCGAACAAGTGGTATAAAACTTTTAACCGTAAAAATGTTGGCCTGGTTACCGATGGCATCAGCGAAATTCGAGAGAACTCTATCGTTGATAAAAATGGCGTAGAACGTGAGTGCGATACCATTATTCTGGGCACTGGGTTTATCGTAGATCCTCGCGGATATATGGATAAATTCAATCTGAAAGGTCTGCCGGGCCACGACATTCTGGAAGACTGGAAAGACGGCGCTGAAGCGTACCTGGGGAATACAGTCACAGGGTATCCGAACATGTTTGAACTGGTCGGACCAAACTCTGGTCTGGGTCACAACTCCATCATTTTCATGATCGAAGCGCAGGTTCACTACATTCTTGAATGTATGAAAGAAGCGAAGAATCGTGGTGTTGATTACCTGAACGTGAAGAAAACCGCACAGGATCAGTTCAACGAAGAGATTCAGGAGCGCATTAAAGGATCTGTATGGACTTCTGGCTGTTCCAGCTGGTACCAGCAGTCCGATGGTAAAAACTTTGTTCTCTGGCCTTACTCAACGCTGGAGTTCTGGAAGCGTAACAAGAGTGTCGTCACCGCTCACTATGATTGGGTAAAAGTGGATGCGGCAACGAAAGGCAATAAGGTGACAGCGGCGAAAGCGAAAAAAGCAGAAGCGGTTGCCTGATGAAAAGTTAGTCATACGGTAGGCGGGTCTTACAGACCGATCGAAGCCTGCTCTTTGCGGCGCTGATTCAGCGCCGCTTTTTTATTTCTTCGAGAATGTCATCACTCGGAATTCCAGGCGTTCGCCGACCTTCTTCGATATCTTTAATTAACTCAATAAGCGTCAAATTGGCAGGTACTTGCAGACCCAGCGCGTGAGCGGCTCTGACAACTGCGCCATTAATGTAGTCAATTTCGGTTGCTTGTTGGTTGTTAAGATCTTCCCACATTGACGATCTCGCCTGAGGATCAATCGCGAGCATTGAAGAGGCGAGTTTCTTAAACCATGAATCAGGAGCCTTCAGGAGGACAGGAATCCATCGTGCAGGCAGTTTGGTTAATTTCGGCAGCTTCAGCTGTTCTTGTTTGGTGACTTCTATTAACTCGCTCATCGCCAGGCTGAGAATGGTCCGGTAGCCTCGGGTTTCAAGCTCCTGCTTCAGTGGCAGGTTACTCACTGCGTTAATCGCATTATTGAGGTTCAGCTGTAATTTTGCCCACTGTAATGCCTCGAAGCCTGAGGTCGTGTGTAGCCGGAACCCCATGTCATAAAAGGCGCTATCGAGTTCATTAGCGATAGTGCTATCAATCAGCTCTTCGCAGTAAACATCGCCTTCGGTTCCACGATGAAACCGACAGTTGTCCATGGGGGCGACATTGAAGCCGACGATGCCGCGGATGACCGGGTTCCTCAGCTGCCGCAGCATGTCGTCGCTGCCGATGCCGTTCTGCAGGCTGATGACGGGCGTTGTCTTCGCTGCAAATGCCTGAAGTTGCTGGGCAGCTTCGTGGACTGCCAGACATTTTACTGTGAGCAGAATGAGGTCCGCAGAGGCCAGAGCATCTGTCGAATCCGTGACGGTCAGATTTGAGTATTGGCAGTCCCTTTCCTGATAATCGCTCAGCGCCATATGTCCGGCACGGTTGAATGCATTGATCAGTCGCTCACGCCCGATCAGGGTAACTTCATGGTGTTTGCTCAATACGGCACCGAGATAGCAACCGATTGCTCCCGCGCCCAGAACTGCTATTTTCATGTGGATGCCCGTTTTGCGCGCGCCAGCCAGCGGTCCAGAGAGTTGGCAAAGGTTTGCTTATCTTTGTCTGAAAACGCCGCAGGCCCGCCACTCTGGACGCCCGAAGAGCGCAGGGTTTCCATAAAGTCACGCATTTGCAGCTTTTGCCGGATTGTCTGCGGGTTATAGGTCTCGCCCCGGTTGTTGATGACGTCGACTTTGTTTTCCATAACCTCGGCAGCGAGAGGAATATCCTGGGTAATCAGCAGGTCGCCAGCGACCGCTTCCTGCGCGATGTAGTTATCTGCGACATCGAAGCCCGGCTCCACCTGATGTGAAGTAATGCACGGGTGCGGCGTCACCGGAACCCTGTGGTTGGCGACAAAACGTGTGGTCATTTCGGTGCGTATAGCCGCCTTACAGATGATCTCTCGAACGGCTTTTGGCGTGGCGTCGGCATCGACCCAGATCGTTGGCATAGTTGATCAGCCTGTCAGTTATTTGCCACACATTATGACCTAAAGCGGTATTTTTTTTCACCGGAGATTGTTTGCTTTCAACCTGTTGCCGGTATGCGTCTCGGGTGACTATAAATAAAACACAACAACAGATGACTTAAACCTGTTCTGACAGGAGGACACTATGACAGCAACTGCAGATCATCCGGCCATTAAGCCACGGCACATGTCGATGCCGTTCGAGCAACTGGATACGCCTTATTTCTTCGACAATAACGCATTACTTTCTGCATTTTTTGCCGCATTGTCGTCCACCTTTCCTGCGGGTGAGGGCGAGTTTATCGCTTCTGTCCGTCAGTATCGCGACAAGATCAAAAGCCCAAAGCTGAAGGAAGAAATCCGCGGTTTTATTGGTCAGGAAGGACATCATAGCCGTCAGCATGAGCGCGTGAATGAAGCCCTGCGCGAGCTTGGCTTCGACGCGGTTGCGCTCGACAAAGACCTGGGCAACTACATCCAGAAGCACGTAGTTAATCGCTCTGATAAGTTCCGCCTGGCGATGACTGTCTGCATGGAGCACCTCACTGCGATTCTTGCTGAGCATCTGCTGACTTACCCAGAGACCTTAGAGAATCTGGCTCCGTCAGTGCAGGACCTGCTCTACTGGCATGCAGTTGAAGAGATTGAGCATAAGTCTGTCGCCTTTGACACCTTTATGAGCACCGAAGGTGATCAGAAATACCTGCGCTGGTGTCAGGTGTATGCCACGCTGTTTTTCTTCCACCGCATCGGCTGGTACACCATCAAACTGCTGTGGTGGCAGCGTAAAATGCCGTCCTGGAAGGAATTCAAAGGCTTCTGGCGTTTCATGACCGGTAAGAAGGGTATGTTTACTGGTGTAACCAAAAACTACCTGGACTGGTTCAAGAAAGGTTTCCACCCATGGGACCACGACAATATGGATCTGATCGAGCGTTGGAAAACCGAGTTCTACCGTGAAGAGCAGGACATGAAACTGCAGAAAGAAAAAGACAAGCTGAAAGCGGCCAGTTAATTGACCAAACTTGAAGCTTAGTCACATAAAGGCCGCCGACGAGCGGCCTTTTTTATGGTCAGCTACACCCTGACCTCTATATTTGGACACAAACCACCTTGTCATTCGTAAACGACCTACCTATCGTAACAGGCACAAAAATAAACACCTCTGGAGAACTCCTATGCAAGGTCTGATGATGGATCGCCCACTGCTGGTATCAACATTGTTGCAGCATGCGGAAGCGACCTACCCGAATACTGAAATTGTGAGTCGTCGCTGTGAAGGTGATATTCACCGTTACACCATGAAAGACGCTGCCAGCCGTGCCCGTAAAGTGGCTAACCTGCTGACCCGTCTTGATATTCAGGACAGCGATCGTGTAGCCACACTGGCGTGGAACAACTATCGCCATTTCGAGTTGTATTACGGTATTTCTGGCTTTGGTGCGGTACTGCACACCATTAACCCGCGCTTGTTCGCCGAGCAGTTGGTGTACATCATCAATCATGCTGAAGACCGCTACATTTTTGTCGACCTGACCTTCGTGCCACTACTCGAGGCGATCCTTCCACATATCGGTAACGTCGAAGGCTTCATCATTTTGTGTGATGAAGACAAAATGCCGGAGACCAAGCTACCTAATGCGCTTTGTTATGAAACGCTGCTGGCGGCAGAATCCGACGAATTTGAATGGCCTGAGTTTCCTGAAACCAAAGGTGCCAGCATGTGCTACACCTCAGGTACCACGGGTAACCCGAAAGGCGTTCTCTATTCACACCGCTCAACCTGCCTGCACGCGTTTGCTTCCGTCGGTGAAGAGGTGATGGGCCTGTCATCCAGTTCATGCTTCCTGCCGGTTGTTCCTATGTTCCATGTGAACGCCTGGGGCACGCCGTACTCTGCATGTATTACTGGGGCCAAGCAGGTATTCCCGGGGCCAGGGATGGATGGCGCTTCTCTGTGGGAGCTGATCGAAGCAGAAGAGCCTGATCTGCTGTTAGGTGTTCCGACGGTATGGCTGATGCTGCTGAATCATATGGACAGCATTGGTAAGAAACTGGAATCAGTGAAGAACGTGATTGTTGGTGGTGCTGCCGCGCCTCTGCAGATGATTAAAGACTTTGATCAGAAGCACGATGCCTTCCTGATTCATGCCTGGGGGATGACCGAAACCAGCCCGATCGGGACGATCAATGCGATGAACCCGATCATGGCGAAACTGCCTAAAGAAGAGCAGTACCAGCTTCAGCGTAAGCAGGGCCGCCCTATCTTTGGTATCGAAATCAAGATTATTGATGACGAAGGTAATCGCCTGCCGCATGACGGTGAGACATACGGTCGCCTGATGATTCGTGGGCCATGGGTGGTGAACGGCTATTACAACAACGACGATACCTCCAGTTTTGAAGACGGCTGGTTTGATACCGGCGATGTGGCGACGATCGACCCTGACAGCTATATGAACATCGTTGACCGCTCTAAGGACGTTATTAAGTCTGGTGGTGAGTGGATCAGCTCGATTGACCTTGAAAATACAGCGGTAGGCCACCCGGATTTGGCAGAATGCTGTGTGATCGGTGCTCGTCATCCCAAGTGGGATGAGCGTCCGATCTTACTGGCGATCAAAAATGAAGGTGCCGACGTTGATGAGGCCAGTGTGCTTGAATATCTCGAAGGTAAGATCGCTAAATGGTGGATGCCCGATGCCGTTATTTTCGTAGAGTCTCTGCCTCATACCGCGACCGGTAAGTTGCTGAAAATTGACCTGCGTAAAGACTATGAGAACTATCTGATCGAAAACGCCAACTGATCATAAGTCAGGCGCTTCTTATTGGAGCGGTTTAGAGAAAGCCCGGTTTGCATACGCAATCCGGGCTTTTTTGTATTTGAGGAATCAGGCCGGGTAAGGAAGATCTTCCGGGCGATTAACGTCAGAGTGAATCATAGAGTCTCCGATCATGACATTAACGTAGGGGGCGTCTGGTATCAGGCGCGCTTCTGTCCTGTGACCGTGCAACTGCATCAGTTCGAAGGCGTGTTCTTTTCTGAAGCCGGTTGGATATCCGGGCTGACCATATTCATCAATAGGGCGGGCACAATCGTGGTCTTCGAGGTGGGACGCGAGAACCCGGTAGGTTTCGGCCGTGATCCACGGCATATCGGCTCGGGCAATGATCCAGCCATCCCAGTCCTGATTTGCGTGCACGCCAAAAGCAATGCTGTCACCGATACCGCGGGCGGCATCCGGGCATACGCCGGCTTCAGCGCCATCGTCGATACAGTGGTCAAGTATGGATTGATCGCCTTCATGCAGTACGACATAACATGGCAGACCAGACTGAAGGGCGTTTTCAATACTGGCTTTCAGCATACATGTCTGACCCGGCCAGGGGGCGCATCGTTTGTCACTGCCAAAACGGGAACTACGACCCGCAGCGAGAAGGATAATGCCTGTTTTCATCGTTAATCCTCCCTGTCAGAGGTGTTCGATACTTATCCGACGCTATCACAGGCTATTGACCGACAGCTCAGTAAAAATGTTACTGCCTGTCGGTTACACAAGGCGGCCTTGTGAGGTCAGTCTGATGATTCAACGTCATCCCACCAGGGATAGACATCTGGCATATCAGTGCTGACACGGCCCTGAAAGTCGGACGGGCGTTTTTCTAAGAAGCTCGCCACACCTTCTTTGCCGTCTTTCAGGCTGGTGTAGAACATTCCGAGCGACTCAATCTTATGTGCTTCTGCCGGATGAGTCATCGCACTGTTGCGGTACATCATCTGGCGAATCATGGCCACAGATACAGCAGAGCGCTGAGCTATGCTGGCTGCGAGGCGCCGGGCTTCCTGCAACAGTTCGTCGGCGGGAACGACTTTGCTGACAAAGCCTGCATCTTTGGCCTCATCTGCCTTAAAAATATCGGCCGTCATCGTCCATTCGAGTGCTTTCGAAATGCCGACAATCCGCGGTAAGAACCAACTGGAGCAGGCCTCTGGCACGATACCGACCTTACTGAACACGAAACCGATACGAGTATGCTCACAGGCGAGACGAATATCCATGGCACAGGTCATGGTTGCGCCAATTCCTACTGCGGCACCGTTGATCGCCGCAATAACTGGTTTAGTGCAGCGGAAAATCGCCAAAGCAACTCGACCACCGGTATCGCGCACACCCTCGACGATCTCTTTGTCGCTGAAGCGCTCATTCAGGTCACTGAGTGTCGGCTGCTGGGATTCATCCAGTCCGAAGACGTTCCCTTCTTTTGACAGATCCATACCTGCACAGAAAGCCTTACCTGCGCCGGTGACAATGATGGCTCGGACATCATCGTCCGCACTGGCGCGATCAATTGCATGAATCAGCTCGTTGCACATTTCAACCGTGAAGGCGTTCATCTGCTCAGGACGGTTAAGAGTCAGTGTCAGAACGTGATCGTTGACGCTCCAGTCGAGGGTAGAGTAGGAATGGCTCATCAGAAGTCTCCAGTGAAAGAAGAAACGGCGTTCTGGTATTCGGCTTTCAGGCGCTTAACCAGCTCGGCAGTTGTCGGTACGTCAGCGATGCTGCCAACCCCATGACCCGCTGACCATAGATCTTTCCATGGCTTAGCGCTGGTGGCCTGAGCCATTTTTTCTGTATCCAGTTCTGCACCAAAATCGACATGATCGGGTTTCTGATGCGTGGCGAGGTCAATATCGTGGGCGTCCAGTGAAGGCTTCAGGAAAGAAGCATTCACGCCCGAAATCTTCGGTGTATAAACAATGTCGCCAGCGCTGCTGGTGGTCAGCATTTCTTTGTATTCAGGCTGCACCTGGCATTCCTGAGTGCCTATAAAACGGGTACCCATGTAGGCCATATCAGCGCCCATCATCCTGGCTGTGGCGACGTCACGCCCGGTACTCAGGCTACCCGCCAGCAGAATCGTTTTATCAAAGAACTGCTTCAGCTCATTAATCAGCGCAAACGGATTCCAGTCACCGGCATGGCCTCCGGCGCCACCACAGACAGCTATTAAACCGTCCACGCCAACCGAGGCAGCTTTGCGCGCGAAGCGGGTATTCACGACATCATGGAAAACGACGCCGCCGTAACTGTGTACGGCATCCACAACATCCTGAACTGCCCCAAGGGAGGTGATTACCAGAGGCACCTTGTGCTTAACAATGATTTCCAGATCCTGCTGCAGGCGGGCGTTACTTTTGTGTACGACCAGATTAACTCCAAACGCTGCGGCGGGTTCACCGGTTTGCTCTGCGTGAGCATCGAGATCCGCGCGGATTTCGGTCAGCCACTGATCCAGGCCTTCGCTTGAGCGCTGGTTTAATGCCGGAAACGTACCAATCACACCGGCTTTGCAGCACTCAGTGACCAGGCTAGGGCCAGAGGCCAGAAACATAGGGGCAACCACCACGGGTAATTTGAGGCCGGGTCGCAAAGAATCGGGCAATGACATGAACAGTCTCCGGAAAATAAAAAACGGGGAATGATATTCTCATTCCCCGTGATTGGATTAAACAGTCGATTGTGCCAAATCAGGCTCTGACACGCCCTGTCAGCAGAGGTGCAGAGAGCAGGGCCAGCAACCAGAATATGGCACCGCCTCCAGAACCGCCACCGCCAGAAGAGGCTGCAGGCGCAGGGTCCACGTTTGAAAGCACCCGGATCGTCATCTCTGCCGAGTCACTGAGTTTCGGAATGCCGTTATCAGTCACAGTAGCTGAAATTGTGTAGTCCCCTGCAACCAAACCATCAGAGCTGAAGGTGATGCTGTTACCTAACTCATAGGAGTCAGCCAGGTTAATATCGTCGGACGACCACTCGACATAATGACGATCTGAGGTGTCTTCATCGGAGATAATAACCTCAATAGTAACATCGCCCATACCCTCAAGGATGGCCGCTTCCTCTCTACCTGCCTGAGTTAGAATTAAAGCTACGCTAGGAGCATTAAGATTCACATCCAGTGTGCCGTCGCCATTACTGTCGCGATAAACAACACCGTTCATGATGAGCCCCGGAAGTTGTCGGTCTGAACCGAAATCCCACACCTCACTATCCCAGTTTTCGTAGAGTGTACCTTTGTCGGTGCAGGTGAAATTGTTGGGAGAGGTTGGACATTGAAGCTCGCTAAGCAAGGCACCGAAGTATTCACTTCTGCTGCCTGCACTATTTGATCGGGTGCTGGCGTCTGTTGCCCAATATAAGAACGCGTTATTATTGTTGGAACCAACACTATAGCCCAGCAGACCGCCACCGCTATCGCTTTCAACGTACCCTGCCGAAAGGCCTTCAGAGAGGTTGCTGTCGCTAAGTCGGCCAATCAGGCCCCCTACATCGTATTTGCTTTCTGCTAGAATGGCAGCGCTGGAGAATACATTATTGACGGTACTATCATATACCGCACCTGCGATGCCGCCAGCGTGCTTGGAGGTTCTAACACTGCCTAAGACGAATATGTTGTTAAGCTTGGCATAGCCTACATTGGCTGCGAGTACGCCTGCTTGATTGCTGCCGGTTACCGATGTCATGAAGCCAGTCATAGCTATACGACTGATTTCGGCAGGCAGGGCTTTAGTACCTTCGACATGACCAAATAGTCCTGCATCACCGGTTCTGTCCACGTAAAGGTTGCGTATTTGGTGGCCATTACCGTCAAACTTGGCACGAAATTCACCAAAGTCGGAAGAGCCAATCGGCTCCCAGCCCTCACCATCATTCCAGTAGGCATCCAGCTCATTAATCTGACCATCGCTATTGGTATCAAAATCCAGATCAGAGGTCAGTTCATATCCGGCGCAACGCTGCTCCATCGAACCCTCCCGGATGAGACCTGGACATCCCGTGCTGTCTATACCTTGGTATTCATCAAATCGTTGACCTATTCCATCAAGAGAAAATCGTATGGCGTTTAACTCTTCTAATGAAGCGACGTCTATCAGGCCATCAGAGTCAGCATCGGCGTCAATGATGCCGTCGTTATTATCGTCGGTGTCGACCGCATCGGTGATGCCGTCGTTATCACGATCATTTGGATAATCATCATAGGATAAACCGCTGTTGGTCTGGCAGATTGTGTCACAGCCGTCGGCCCATTTATCGACCAGACCATCATTATCGGCATCTTGCGATGCAGCAGCTGAAGCTGGGAAGGCGTCGTAAGTTAATCCTGACTGCTCTCTGCATACTGCGTCGCAACCAGTTGTCCACCGGTCTGCTGCTCCATCACTATCTAGGTCCATGGAAGCGGAAAAGTTATATGGAAAGGCATCACTCTCGTCCCGAGAGCCATCGCCGTCGCTGTCACGGTAAACATGATCCCCCATGATCAGTCCGGGTAGCTGCAGGCCCGTTCCAAAATCCCATACATCACTGCTCCAGCTTGCGTATAATGTGCCGTTATTAGTGCAGGTGCTATTGTTGGGAGAAGTCGGGCACTGAAGCTCACTCAGGAGTGCACCAAAGTATGAGGCATTAGAACCTGGACTCGTTTCCTGGCGACTAGTGTCGGTCGCCCAGAAAAGGGATTCGTAGTTGTTCTGAGTGTCGATGCCCAGCAGGCCATACCCGTTTTCAACATACCCCGTCGTCAGGCTATTTGAAAGGTTGCTACTGTAACTCTCTCCGATTAGTCCACCTCCCAAATTCGGGCGGTATACATTGTCGTTGATGGCGACGCTTGAGAATACATTGCTGATCCGAGTTTCTGTAATATTGGCTGCAAGTCCGCCACTATAACGAAAGGACTTATTTACTTCGATACTCCCGGTTAGGAACACTCGGTCAATTTCAGCCTTATTTATTCCAGCAGCCAATAATCCACCTACCCCATACGTAACTTGGACTCTCCCGTTTATGGCGATTTTAGTAATTCGAGGGGGAAAATGGTCATTGCCTGCTATCTCTCTAAACAATCCGGCGTTTCCCGGCTGGTTAATATACAAATTATCTATCAGATGACCATTACCGTTGAAGTGGCCAGAGAACCCGCGACCGCCGCTAATCGGTATCCACCCTTTACCATCGTTCCAGTAGGTATCCAGCTCATTCATCTTGCCATCGCCATTGGTATCAAAATCCAGATCAGCAACCAATTCGTATCCGTGGCAGCGCTGCTGCGCAATACCTTCCCAAAGTATGATCGGGCAACCTGAGTTATCCCAGAGTCCTTCGTCGACCATTACTTGCCCTGAGCCATCGAGCCCGAATCGGACTGCATTAAGTTCTTCTAGCGAAGCAATATCGATCAGGCCGTCAGAGTCGGCATCGGCATTAGTGACGCCGTCATTATTATCATCGGTATCGATAGCGTCGCTGACGCCGTCGTTATCACGATCACTTGGAAAATCATCGAAGGTTAAGCTGCTGCTAATCTGGCAGGCTGTGTCACAGCCGTCGGCCCACTCATCGACCAGACCATCCAGGTCGGCATCCAGATATGCCGCGTCGGAGGATGGGAACGCGTCGAAAATCATGCCACTATTAATACGGCAGTTGATATCGCAGCCAAGAGTAAAGCGATCAGGGGAGCCATCGCTATCGGTATCCATTGACGCCGCAAACGTGTCTGAGTAAGCATCGTCTTCGTCCAGGGCGCCATCTCCGTCGCTGTCACGGTAAACACGATCACCCATTATCAGTCCGGGTAGTTGCTGACTAGTTCCAAAGTTCCATACCTCACTGTTCCAACTTTCGAATAAGGTGCCGGTAACGGCACAGGTGTCGTTGTCTGAGGATGTTGGACATTGAAGTTCACTCAATCGTGCACCAAAGTAGGAGGCGTTAGAGCCTCGGCTTGTTTCCTGGCCACTAGTGTCGGTTGCCCAGTATAAGGACTCGCTGTTATTCGGATAGTTGTAGCCCAATAGACCGTAACCGTTTTCAACATATCCTGTCGCAATGCTATTGGAGAGCTCGCTGTCATCGAGGTAACCGATCAGGCCACCTTGATAATTGCCTCGTAGGAGAGCAGCACTGGAGAATACATTACTCACAGTGCTGTCGGAGATTGTGCCCGCGAGGCCGCCAGTATACGCTTGGGATCTGATACGACCGGTGATAAAAACGCGATCAATCTCAGCATAATTAACGCGGGCAGCGAGTGCGCCGGCATGATAGCGACCGGTAATGGATGTCATTAGACCGGTAATGGCTAATTTGGTTATTGTGGAGGGACGGGTGGACGTGCCTTCGATGTAACCAAATAGCCCAGCAGTACTACTGGTTCTATTGATGTAGAGGTTGCGTATCTGATGGCCGTTACCATGAAAGTCGCCTGTGAAGGCGTTTGAAGAAGACGAGCCTATCGGCCCCCAGCCCTGACCATCATTCCAGTAAGTGTCCTGTTCATTCATCTGGCCATCGCCGTTGGTATCGAAGTCCAGATCCGTCGTTAGCTCAAAGCCATTACAACCCTCTTCCGGGCAGCCTGTGCTGTCACCATACAGGGCTGCGCCATCAAGGTGATTACGGATTTCGTTCAGGTCGGCAAGGTCGTTAATTTCGATCAGGCCGTCGTCGTCGAGGTCATAGTCGGCGCGATCGCCAGCAGCTATGGCGTTAAAGGACAGGATGGTACTGCAGAGTAGGGCGGCTCTGCTGATGGCGCGGATGTACATTATTGGTGGTTCTCCCATGTCAGGGAGGCACGTCAGAGGTCTTACAGCGTGAGTCCGCTGTATTCTTCGAGTGCATACATCCCTGTATGAATTCAATGTGGCAGGAGGTTACCATACTGGCCTCTTCATCTGAATCAGATTCCGTGGAATTTGCGTGGGGTTGCGTGGGGTAACGTGGGGAAAATTGACGCCGCGCGCCTGGAGATTTAACCTATGAGTGTCTTATATGGTTTCTTCAGAGTGCTGATGTCGCGACGTTTCCGATTTTCCGGTGTATTGCTTATGTTGCTGGCTATTCTGGCTCAGCCGGTGTTGGCTGCCGGGTCGTTGTGCAGCCTGGGTCATGGTGGTTCATCCGACATAGTTAGTACGTAGATGGCGCATGACCATTCGATGCATGAGCATCATGGGAATGACATCAGTAAAGCTTCCGAACCGAACAGCCATAACTGCTGCGACAGTGGCACGTGTGATATGCCTGAATGCTCTGTGCATATTATGGGGCTGACGGGGCTCAGCGTGTCGATTCCTGTCATCAATATTACAAGCTCAATCTCTTCGATGGTCGCTCAAGATCATCCTTCTGTTGCGGATTCTCTCTACCGCCCACCCATTCTGGCCTGACCCAGGATAAGTGCGCCCGGAATACGGGTTTGCACGCCTCATTTATAGCTATTTTTTAAGTTTTTCTCTTTAGAGGCGAAAGCCAGAGACGCTTTGTTATGTCGTTAAAATTATCCAGTGCGCGGTGGTTAGGTCTTGTCGCGCTGACGTTATCAGGTCAGGTGTTTTCTGCTGAGCTGACACTCAATCAGGCTATCGAGCAGGCGCTTGAACAGGACCTGTGGCAAACCAGCAGTGTGCAACGTGAGCAGGCCTTGATTGACCGTGCTCAGTCGAGCGGTTCATTGCCTGACCCTTCGGTCACTCTGACGGCAGGAAATTTCCCGGTCGATACCTTTGATATCCAGCAGGAGCCGATGACGCAGTTAAGTGTCGCGGTGACGCAGATGTTTCCCCGTGGGGACAGTCGTGCACTGACTGCGCAGAGAAATCGGGAGCTGTCATCTCAGCAGCCGCTGTTACGCCAGGATCGCGCTTTAAGAGTCAGGCAAGCGGTTACCCGCCTTTGGCTGCAGGGCTATCAGGCGCAGGAAAGCATCAAGCTGATGGAGCAGGAGCGTGATCTGCTTCGTCAGTTGGTCGATGCCGCCCGGGCAGGTTATGCATCGGGACTAAATAACACCCGCCAGCACACTGCTGTCCCACAGTTTTGGGA